>JBEIFV010000006.1:0-87494 GCA_040382235.1 Burkholderiales bacterium | reverse complement strand
CTGTAGGCAAGTTGCCCGCCATTGCCAAAGCTGGTTTCAAGTCCTACGCCGGCATTGCGTTCGATCACTTCGACCGCATGGCCGTCGCGCGCCAGATAGTGTGCGGTGGTCAGGCCGATGACGCCGGCACCAAGTACGGAAATTTTCAAGAGAACGTGCTCCGCAGGGAATGCCCATCACCCTTCGTTTGAGAAAGCGGGGCTTCGGCAAAAGAAGCGCAAGCATATCTCGTCTCCAGGGCTTTACCCCATCTGGGTCGGCGGCCTGTATGAGACATGCGAAAAAATTCTTTGACAATGCGTTTCCGATCCCGCATAGTTTCGCTGGACGAAACTTAAGTTTCACTTCATGCACAGTTCGGTACGCATTGCCTCCGATGTTGGCGGTACCTTCACCGACAGCATCGCCTATGATGAAGCGACCCGTCGCATCACCGTCTCCAAAGTGTCGACCACGCCGGAGAACCGTGCGTTGGGTACGGTAGCCGGCCTCAAGCGGGCGTTGGCGCTGCAGGGCAAAAGCGGCGCCGATGTCGAGTATGTCGGCCACGGCATGACCACCGCGACCAATGCGGTGATCCAGCGCAAAGGGGCGCGAACCGCGTTCGTCACCAACGCTGGGTTTCGCGATTTGCTGCTGATCGGCCGCCAGGAGCGTCCCAGCCTGTACGACATCGCCGCGGTGCGCGCACCACAACTGGTGGCGCGTGAACACTGCTACACCGTGACCGGGCGCGTAGACGCGGCGGGAGCTGAGGTCACGCCGCTGTCGCGAGCCGACCTGCAGCAAGTCGCCAGCGCGATTCGCGCCGCCGACATCGAAGCGGTCGCCATCATGTTTTTGCATGCCTATGCCAACCCGGTGCATGAGCATGCCGCGCGCGACTTCCTGGCCAGCGAATTGCCTGGCGTCGTCGTTTGCGCGTCGACCGACATCCTCTCGGAGTTTCGCGAGTATGAACGCGCCAGCACCACGGTGTTGAACGCTTTCCTGATGCCGGTGATGGACCGCTACCTGGGCTCGCTTGTGCGATTGCTCGAAGACCCGACCCAGGGTTTGGGCTTACGGCGCGGCATACCGGTGATGGTGATGGAAGCCGCGGGTGGCCTCATGACGGTTGAATCCGCACGCGCCAAGCCGGTGCATACCGTGCTGTCCGGACCCGCCGGCGGTGTGGTGGGCAGCGCACACATCGCCGCGCTCGCGGGCATTGCCGACATCATCACCATGGACATCGGCGGTACCAGCACCGACATCAGCTTGATACGCGCCGGGCGGCCGGAAGTGACGCGCCAGGCGACCCTGGAGCGGATCCCCATCCGCCTGCCGGTGATCGACATCAACGCCATCGGCGCCGGGGGCGGTTCGATTGCCTGGATTGACGACGGTGGCGCGCTCCGGGTTGGCCCGATGAGCGCCGAGGCGGTGCCGGGGCCTGCCTGCTACCGGCGTGGCGGCGAGCGGCCGACGGTCACCGATGCGAACGTGGTGCTGGGTCGCTTTTCGGCGCAAACCCGATTGGGTGACGATATGGCGCTGGATATCGATGCCGCGCACCGGGTGGTAGAGGAGCATGTCGCGCGGCCGCTGGGCCTGGCGGTGACCGCGGCTGCCGCCGGCATCCTGCGCGTGGCCCATTCGAATATCGTGCGCGGCATTCGCGTGGTGTCGGTCGAGCGCGGCTACGATCCGCGCGATTTCGCGTTGGTGCCCTTTGGCGGGGCCGGCCCGATGCACGGCACGCCGGTGGCGCGCGACCTGTCGATGCGGCGCCTGTTGATCCCGCCGACGCCGGGCATCCTGTGTGCGCTGGGCCAACTGGTGTCCGATCTGCGACACGACCTGCTGGAAACGCATATCGGCCCGTTGGCGACTTTTCCGCTGGAGCGGGCCGCGGCCATCATGCGTCGGTTGCGTGCGCGCGGGCATGCGCTGCTCGAAGCCGACCATGTTGCCCTTCCGCGACGTCGCGTTGAAATCCGCGCCGACTTGCGCTACGTCGGGCAAAGTTTCGAGTTGCCCTTGCCGCTGGCCGAGGATGCCGCCTGGGCCAACGTGGAAACCGCTTTCCATGCGGCGCACCGGCAGCGCTTCGGTCATGCCGACTCGCGCGCGGCTATCGAAGTGGTGGGCTTCGCCGCAGTGGCGATTGGCCTGATCGAGACACCGACCCTGCCGCAACTCGCTGCCGGTGGCGAAACGGTGGCGGCAGCGGCGCGGCTGGGTGTGCGTAAAGTCTTCTTCGAGTCGGATCAGGCGGCAGGTAGCTGGCATGATGCGCAGGTATTCGATCGTGGCCAACTTCTGGCCGGCAACCGCATCGCAGGCCCCGCGATCATCGAAGAGGTGTCGGCTACCACCGTGCTTTATCCGGGCGATGTGGCGGTTACGCACGCAAGCGGCAGCCTGATCGTGGAGGTTGGTGCATGAACGCAAGGCCAGCAAGCTTTGATCCGATCACTCTCGAGGTTTTGAGAAACGGGTTGGAAGCGACCGCGCAGGAAATGGGGGCGGTGCTCAAACTGACCTCGTTTTCGCCCAACATCAAGGAGCGCATGGATGCCTCCTGCGCTATCTTCGACGCCCATGCGCAATTGATCGCCCAGGCCGAGCACGTGCCCGTGCACCTGGGCTCGATGCTGCGCGCCGTCGGCCCCACCGTGGCCGCAGTCGGCGCGCTCGATGCCGGCGACGTGGTGGTGGTCAACGACCCCTTCATCGCCGGCGCGCATCTTCCCGACATCACTCTCCTGGCGCCGGTTTATATCGATGCGTTGCACGTGGGCTATGTCGCCACCCGCGCGCACCATTCGGACGTCGGCGGCATGGAGCCGGGCTCGATGCCCGGTAAATCGCAGGAGGTGTTTCAGGAAGGGCTGGTGATTCCGCCGGTCAAACTGTACCGGCGCGGCGAGTTGCAGGAAGACATCATGCGCTTCATCTTGGCCAACGTGCGCACCCCGCTGGAGCGGCGTGGCGACCTCAACGCCCAACTGGCGGCGTTGCGCATCGGCGAGCGACGTCTTCTGGAACTGGCACAGCGCCACGGCGCGCAGACGCTGGCCGCCGGCTTTGACGCCATCCTCGACTACACCGAACGCCGTATGTTGAAGCGCTTGGCTGAGCTACCGCCGGGTCGCTATGAGTCGGTCGATCAACTCGATGACGACGGCGCGGTTGAAGGGCCGGTGGTGATTCGATTGACGCTCGATGTCGAACCACAGGGCCTGACACTCGATTTCGCGGGATCGGCGCCACAGCGCCGCGGCAACATCAATGCGGTTCTGCCAATGACCCATTCCGCGGTGTTCTTCGCTGTCAAGATCCTCACCGACCCGACCATTCCGGTGAACGCCGGCACCTTTCGCGCGGTGACCATCCGAGTCCCGGAGGGTTCTTTCCTCAATGCGAAACATCCGGCCGCGGTATGTGCCGGCAACACCGAGACCACCCAGCGCGTATGCGATACGGTGCTCAAGGCGTTTGCGCTGGTCGCCCCGGATCGGATACCCGCCGCCAGCCAGGGCACCATGAACCTGATCGGCGTGGGCGGGGTCGACCCGCGCAGCGGTCGTGCCTACACCTACATCGAGACCATCGCCGGTGGTCAAGGGGGGCGGCCGATGGGCGATGGTCAGGACGGTGTTCAGTGCAACATGACCAACACCATGAATACCCCGATCGAGGCGCTCGAGATTTCCTATCCGCTGCGGGTCGAGCGCTACGAATTGCGCGAGGGCTCCGCCGGCAGCGGCCTTCATCGTGGTGGTCTGGGTGTGGTGCGCAGCCTGCGTGTGCTCGATCATCAGGCGCGCATATCATTGCAGTCGGATCGGCGCCTGCATGGGCCTTACGGCTTGCATGGCGGCGCTGATGGCGCGACCGGCCGCAATAGCCGGGTTGACGTGGCAGGCGTTGAAACCGTCTGTCCCGGCAAGGCTTCGCTGACCCTTGAGGCTGGTGAAGTGATCGTGGTCGAAACACCGGGTGGCGGTGGTTGGGGCAACGCAGGCGACAAGTGACAGGGATGATTGATCGGCGTCGCCTTATGGCGGTTCTGGTCTGGCGCGCGGCGCGTGGGCCGCATGCCGCAGGGCAAGGTTTTGTGCGCGGGTTTTTGTTGAGTTGATTTTCTTTTTGGAGAACCACATGAAATCGCTTTGGAAAAACGGATTGGCAATCGCCCTCTTGGGCATGACCGCTCTCTCGGCGCAGGCGCAAAACTGGCGTATGGCCAGCAAGATGCCGGCGGACAGCCCGGAGGGAAAGGTGTTCCAGAGATTCGCCGACTTAACCAAGGAGTATTCGGGCGGCAAGCTTACGGTGCAGGTCTACCCCTCCGAGCAATTGGGCAAAGAAGCTGCGGTGCTCGAGCAGACGCAACTGGGCACCATCCAGATCATCGTTGATTCGGCGTTCTTTATGCAGCGCTGGGTGCCCGACATCAAGTGGATCGCCGCCAGCTTTTTGTTCGATGACCGCGAGCACTGGGTGCGCTTCATGTCGTCGCCCCTGGCCCGCGGCTGGTTCGACAAGGTTGAAAAGGACGCTGGCATTCTGACGCTGGGCAACGTAACTGATGTGGTGCGCGGGCCGTACCGGGTGATCGTGTCGAAGAAGGCGATCAATACCGCTGACGACTTGCGCGGCCTCAAGTTGCGCATGTATCCGGATCAGTTGGCCACGGCGGTTTGGACCAACCTGGGTGCCGAAACCCGCCTTTTGGGCTGGACTGAAACCTACGAGGGCATCAAGAACGGCGTGGTCGAATCGGTGACCAGCCCGGTGGCTCTGGTGGAAAGCATGCGCTTCTACGAAGTGGCGCCAAACGTGGTGCGCACCAACGAGTTCTGGCAGGAAATCGCGTTTATGGTCAACGCGCGTGCCTTCAAGGGGCTTTCCAAGGAAATGCAGGCCGTTCTGCTGCGCGCCCACAAGGATGCCGGCACCTACAGCGCGCAACTGATGCAATCGACCGCTGATGAGTCGATGAAGCGCCTGACCGAGCGCGGCGTCAAGGTGACCACCATCGATACCGCGCCGATCGTGCGCAAGACCATGGAGTACTACAACGCCGAAAACAAGGCAGGCCGCGTGCCGGCCGGCTTTTTCGATGCGGTCGCGGCCAGCAAGAAGAAATAGCATGGGCCTGCCCGGGGAGTCGTTCGGCATGCGAGTGGCCACGCGGGTCAACGGCTGGCTCGGGCAGGTGGAGAAGCTGTTTTTGTGGGCCGCATGCCTGTGCATGACCAGCATGCTGGTGCTCAATATCGCCAACCTTCTGGTGCGCAACCTCACCGGCAAAGGCATCGTGTGGGTCTGGGCATGGACCGGGGTGCTGTTTACCTGGTCTGTGTTCCTGGCTTTTTTCGTGCTCTATCGCCGCAATCTGGATGTCACCCTGGACTTCTTTCTGCAGCGCATGCCGTCGAAGCTGCGGCTCGGCGTTCGCATGCTGTCTGGCTTGTGCGCCATCACCATGATGCTGGTGATCGTGCTGCAGACCGGCCAGGTGTTCCAGCGTCAGGTGGGCGTCATGGATTTCATCGGCCTGCATCGTTATGTGCTGTCGATTCCCTTGTTGTTGTCGTCCCTGATGATCCTGATCCATTTCATCAACGACATGCTGTTGGCCGTGGTTCGACCCGACCTTGAAACAGTGGTTGCGCCGGAGGTGCCGAAATGGTCGCTGTAGTCATTTTCGGCCTCTTCATGGTGTTGATGTGCATCGGCGTGCCGGTGATTCTGGGCCTGGGCGTGTCGACCCTGATCGGCATCATTTATGCCGGCTTCGGCCAGAGCCTGGAACAGCTCTATGTCTTTCCATTGCAGATTTTGGAGGGCGTGGATTCTCCAGCCTTGCTGGCGATTCCGTTTTTCGTCTTCGCCGGTAACCTGATGAACGTGATCGGCGTGACCGACAAGATTTTCCGCTTTGCCAGCGCATTGGTGGGCCATATGCGCGCGGGCCTGGCGCAGGTCAACGTGATCGGCTCACTTTTTTTCGGCGGCATCACAGGTTCGGCGGTGGCTGACTGTGCCGGCATCGGCAACCTGGTGATTCGCGCCATGCGCGAACGTGGCTACCCGGCGCCCTACGCATGCGCGCTCACCGTGGCGTCCTCGGTGATCGGGCCGACCATGTGGCCCTCGGTGCCACTGCTGATCTACGCGTTCTCCGCATCGGTCTCGGTTGAACGGATTTTCCTGGCCGGCATCGGTCCCGGCATCCTGATCGTGATTTCCCTGATGATCTACAACCGCATCGTGGCCGTGAAGTACAACGTGCCTCTGGAGCCGCGCATGCCGGCTGCCGAAATTTTCAAGGCAGCGTTCGACGGCATGGCGGCGCTGGCGGCGCCTTTGATCATCGTCGGTTCGATCCTGACCGGGTTCGCCACTGCGGTCGAGGCCGGTGTTGTCGCCTGCGCCTACACTATGGTGCTGGGCGCGTGCTATCGCAAGCTGACCTTCGCCCGTTTCATGGAAGCCTTGACCGACAGTGTTCTGCTGACCGCGGCGGTGATGATGATCATCGGCGTATCCACGGTGATGAGCTGGCTGATCGCGATCGACCAGGTGCCGCAGGTATTGGCGCGCGCGGTGCTCCTGGCCACCGACAACAAATGGGTGTTTCTCGGCTTGGTGGTGGTGTTTTTTCTGGTGATCGGAACGGTGCTCGAACCGATCCCCGCGATGGTGATCTTAATTCCCATCCTGTTGCCATTGATCGATCATTTTCAGATCGACCGTGTGCATTTCGGACTGATCACGGTCTACGGCCTGTTGCTGGGCATCGTCACGCCCCCGGTGGGGGTGGCGCTGTTCATCGTCACCAAAGTCTCGGGTGTGCCGTTCGAGCGCGTTTGTGTCGCGGTGATCCCGTTTCTGATCCCGCTCACGGTGGTGCTCTTGATCATCACATTCGTGCCGGATACGGTCATGTGGTTTCCCAATTTCGTCCTCGGGCCGCCCAAATGAACAGCGTCGAACGGTTCGGCATCCGGCCTCGCGCTTGCAAAATCCGTGTCCGCGCCGTTGCTTCAAACGCGAGCAAACGATGAGCGCAAACGGCCTGCGTGTGGCTGCAGATATCGGCGGAACCTTCACCGACATTGCACTGATTTTCCCGGATGGTCGGCTGGCCACCGCCAAGCTGCCCTCGACGCCGGATGATTACGCACGCGGTGTGGTCGAAGGCATCGTGCAACTGGTCGAACGTGAGGCGCTGACCGCGCAATCGATCGGCGAAGTGCTGCATGCCTGCACAGTGGCCACCAACGCGATCCTGGAGCACAAGGGCGCGCGCACCGCACTGGTGACCACCGCCGGCTTTCGCGATGTGCTGGAGATGCGCCGCATCCGCGTGCCGCGCCTGTACGAGCCGCTTTACGTCAAGCCGCAGCAACTGGTGCCGCGCCGCCTGCGCTTCGAGGTGATCGAACGGCTCGACGCGCGCGGTGCGGTGGTAACGCCGCTCGATGCGCAATCGCTTGAGCAAATGATCGATGCCCTGCGCGCCGCCGATGTGGAAGCGATAGCCGTATGCCTGCTGCACTCCTATGCCAACCCGGCGCATGAACTTGCCATCGGCAAACGCCTGCGTGAAGCGTTCCCCGATACCTTCATTTCGCTGTCCTGCGAGATTCTGCCGGAGATTCGCGAATACGAACGCACCAGCACCACGGTGATCAATTCGCTGGTTGGGCCGCCGGTCAAGGCTTACCTGCAATCGCTGGTCGACATGCTGGGCGCACGCAAGCTGCCGACCCGCGTGCTGATGATGCAGTCGGCCGGTGGCGTGGTGGATGTGCGTACGGTGATGAAGCGGCCGGCGCAGATCGTCGAATGTGGCCCGGCTGCCGGGGTCATCGGCGCACGTTACGTTGGTGCCCAGGCTGGCTATCGCAATGTGATTTCTTTCGACATGGGCGGCACCACCGCCAAGGCTTCGCTGATCGAGAATGGCGCGCTGGTGCGTACCGACGAGTATGAAGTCGGCGGCGGCATTTCGCTTTCCAGTCGCCTGGTCAAGGGCGGCGGCTATGCGTTGAAGTTACCAGTGATCGATATCTCGGAGGTGGGCGCAGGCGGCGGCAGCATCGTCTGGATCGACCGCGGCGGCTCGCTCAAAGTTGGTCCGCACAGCGCCGGGGCGGTACCCGGCCCGGCCTGCTACGACCGTGGCGGCGTCGAACCTACGGTGACCGATGCGAACGTGGTGTTGGGTTATCTGAACCCGGCGAGTTTGGCCAGTGGGTCAGTTCCGATTCGTAGCGATTTGTCGGAGGCGGCGATCGCAGCCAAGCTGGCGGCGCCATTGGGTTTGAGCACCCTGGCGGCAGCCTGGGGGGTGCATGCGGTGGTCACCACCGTGATGACGCGTGCGGTCAAGACGGTCACCACTTACCGCGGTCGCGATCCGCGCGATTTCTCGATCTTCGCGTTTGGTGGCAACGGCGGCGTGCATGCTGTGTCGCTGGCCCGCGCACTGGGCATCGGCCGCGTGATCCTGCCACCGGGTGCCGGGGTGTTTAGCGCACTCGGCCTGCTGTTCGCCGATGTCGAGATGAATACATCGGCGAGTTACCTGCGCGATTCGCGCGAAGCCGATCCACAGGATCTTGAGCGACGCTTCGGTGCGCTCGAGGCGGCGATGGTCGAGGAACTCAACCGGCCGGCGGCGGCGGTTCGTCACCACCGCTTTGCCGATCTGCGTTATTTCGGACAGGCGTTTGAACTGACCGTGGCGATTTCGTCCGAATTGTCGGCGGGCGCGATCGAGGCTGCGCGAGCCTTGTTCGAGGCCGAACACGAGCGCACCTATGGGCATCGGCTGGAAGGCAAGCGGATCGACATCGTGACTTTGCGCGTGACGTCCGCCGTCGATTCCGGCGGACCGAAAGCTCTGCGCTCCGAGGCACCCTTGGTTGCAGGCATTGCGCGCGGCAGTCGCCTTGCCTATTTCGGGCCGGATGTAGGCAGCGTCGCCACGCCGGTGATCGGCCGCTTCGATTTATCCGCCGAGCCGGCGGCTGGGCCATTCATCATCGAGGAATACGAGGGCACGACGGTGGTGCCGCCGGACTGCCATGCCGAGCGCGACGCCACCGGCAACATCATTCTTTCAATTCCGACCTGAACCTGCGAGCGCCATGCGACCCGGTATTGATCCGATCCGTCTAGAAGTGTTGAAGAACGCCTTCGATACCATTGCCGACGAAATGGCGCTGATTCTGATGCGCACCGCGCATTCGCCGATCGTGCGCGATTCGATGGATTTTTCGACCGCCCTGTGCGATGCAGCCGGCGAGACCCTGGCGCAAGGTGTGACAACCCCGATGCATCTGGGCAGTTTTTACGATGCGATGCGCTTCCTGATCCGCCGTTTCGACGGGCAGGTGCGTGACGGTGACGTGTACATCGCCAACGACCCGTATGCTGCCGCCGGGCAGCATCTGCCCGACATTTACATCATCATGCCGATCTTTTACGAGAGCGCACTGGCAGCATGGGTCACAACGGTGGCCCATCATGCGGATGTCGGCGGGATCGTGCCGGGCAGCAATGCGCTGGGGGCGATCGAGATCTACCAGGAAGGCCTGCGCCTGCCGTTCCTCAAGTTGTATGACGCTGGGCTCGCCAACCAGGCGATCTTCGACATCGTCGCGCTCAACGTGCGCGTGCCCGATCAGGTGATCGGCGATCTGAAGGCGCAAATGGCCGCCTGTCTCACCGGCGTGCGCGGAATGCAGGACCTGTACAAGCGTTACGGCGGCGCCACGCTGGCGCTCTATATCGCCGAACTGCATGACTATGCCGAGCGCCTCACACGGGCCGAGATTCGCGACATTCCCGACGGTGTGTATCTTTTCACTGACCATATTGATGGCCTCGGCGTCAATCCGCAGCCGGTGATTTTCCAGGTTACGCTGACCGTTGCCGGCGACGAAATCACCGCCGACTGGACCGGCAGTTCGCCGCAGGTGCCGGGCGGCATCAACACGCCGATCCCGTTCACCAAGGCGGCGGTATACACGGCGCTGCGCTCGGTGATGAATGCCGACATTCCGAATTGCCACGGTTTCACCCGGCCGATTCATGTCACAGCGCCGCTCGGTACGGTGGTCAACTCGGTGCATCCGGCGCCTACCGGTGCGCGCGGCATCACCGGCTATCGCGCGATCGACTGCATGTTCGGCGCTTTGGCACAGGCGCTGCCCGAGCGCGTTACCGCCGACGGCATGGGCGGCTCCACCTTGCCCAGCTTCGGTGGCTACGACCGTGGCGTGCCGTTCGTGTTCGCCGAGACCTTCATGGGCACCTGGGGTGCGGCGCCCACCCACGACGGCCAGGAAGGCGTGCCGCATATGGGCGCCAACCAGTCCAATGTGCCGATCGAAATGATCGAGGCCAATCTGCCCTTGCGCATACGTCGCTACGGCCTGGCCGCAGATAGCGGCGGCGCCGGCAAGTTTCGCGGCGGCAACTCGCTGATTCGCGAGTACGAATTGTTAGCCGAGAGTGCGGTGTTTTCCCTGCGCTCGGACAAGCGTGCGTTCCCGCCGCATGCGCTTAATGGTGGCGAGCCCGGCCGCGGCCCGGTCAATCTGCTGCGCGCCGGCGGCACGGAGACCACGCTGCCGGTGCTGGTCACCGAAGGCATCGCCTTGTCGCGCGGCGACGTGTTTCTGCACATCACGCCATCGGGTGGTGGCTATGGCGACCCGTTCACTCGCGATCCGTTGCTGGTACTAGACGACGTGCTGGAAGAAAAGTTATCGCTTGAGCGGGCCCGCATCGCCTATGGCGTGGCGATCGGTGGCACGCCTTTGCAGGTCGATAGCGCTGCCACGGCGGCCTTGCGTGCCGCGCGCTCGCCGGAAGCAGTGCTCGCCTGAGGAGTGCTGTCGCCAGAACCAGCCGGGTTCAGGCGCGATTGCGCAACAGCCGCCCCGGCCGCGCCGCGGTCGCCTGGCCGGCCAGCCACACCGCTTCGCCGTTGACGATCACACTATCAATCCCGCGTGCCGGCTGCGTGGGTTGCTCGAAGGTGGCGCTGTCGTTGATCTCTGCTGCATCAAAGACGGTGATATCGGCAAATGCACCCACCGCAAGCACACCACGGTCGGTGAGGCCGAACTTGGCGGCGGTCAACCCGGTCATCTTGTAGACCGCGGTTTCCAGCGGAAACAGGCCGATGTCGCGACTGTAGTGGCCGAGCACGCGCGGAAAGGTGCCCCACAGGCGCGGGTGCGGCTTGATGTCATGCGGAATGCCGTCGGAGCCGACCATGGTGTCCTCGAACTTGAGGATGCGCTGCACGTCGGCCTCGTCCATCGAGAAATAGATCGCCCCGGCCGGCAGCAGCTTGGCCACTGCTTCTTCCTGCGTGAGGCCCATGCGGCGCGCCACCTCGGGCAGGTCGACCCCTGTGAATTCCGGATGCGGTTTCGACCAGGTGATGATGATGCGATCCGACAGGGGAATGCGGTCGGCACGCAACATGGTGGAAGAGGCGATGTAGGGGTAGCAGTCGACGCACACGTCCTGGCCACGGCGCGCCTCGGTCAACAGTTTCAGGGTCTCCTCCGAGCGCCCGTAGTTGCGCACCCCCACCACCTTGTGGTGCGAGATGATCACCGGCACACCGACTTCGCGGCCGATGCGAAAGGCCTCGTTCATTGCCGCCACGATGTGGTCGTCTTCATTGCGCATGTGGGTCACGTAGCGGCCGCCGTGCTCCTTCAACGGCCGGGCGGCTACGATGATCTCCTCGGTGCTGGCATGCGCGGCCGGCGGGTAGTAGGTGCCGGTGGAAAAGCCGATCGCACCTGCACGCATGGCTTCCTCGGTCATCGCCGCCATGTGCGCGGCTTCCGAGTCGGTGGCGGCGCGGTCGAGGCGGTCCATCGCCGCCACCCGCAAGGTGGTGTGGCCGACCATGCAGGCGGCATTAGTGGCCGCCGGGTTGGCGGCGAGATCGTCCATGAAATCGGAGAATGACGCAAAACGGTAGGCCGAAGAGTCGTCGATCAGGTTGAGTGGCGCCGGCGGGTTGGCAGACACCAGCGGCGCCAGGCTGATGCCGCAGTTGCCGGCGATCACGGTGGTCACGCCCTGGCTCACCTTGGGCGTCATCGCCGGGTGCGAGCGCAAAAAGCGGTCGTCATGGGTGTGTGAGTCGATGAAGCCGGGCGCTGCGATCTTGCCCGAGGCATCGATCTCGCGTTCGCCACGGTCGGCGTCAAGACCGCCAATGGCGGCGATGCGCGCGCCGTTGACGCCGATGTCGCCGGTGAAGCGCGGGGTGCGGCGGCCGTCGATGATGGTGGCGTTGCGGATGATCAGGTCGTAGTGGGTGGGCATGCGTTCACCGCTATTGTTTGAGATTCGAGGCCGCATGATAAACGCTCCCTCCGCGCCGCGATCAATGCGTTCGTGTGGTTGCCCGGTGTTGCATGGGCTGCGGAATCAGTCCACAATACACATTCCAATACACATTGCGGGATGTCTGATCGATGCGTACCAACATAGTGCTCGACGAAGCCCTGGTGAAGGAAGCCTTGAAACTCGGACGGATCAGCACCATGCGCGAGCTCGTCGATGTCGCGCTGCACGAGTTCGTCGCCCATCGCAAGCGCCTGAACTTGCGTGATTTGAAAGGGACTGGCGGTTTGCGTGACGACTACGACTACAAGGCCATGCGCGCCGGCACGGCAAAGCCCTATTGATCGTTACCAAAAACATGACAGCCTCATCAGAGGCATGTTTTTGTCATGAATTGTGCAATTCTCAATAATGTATCTGGTGGACACCTCGGTGTGGATCGACTACCTGCGGGGGCGCGCCGCCGCCCATGTGCACCTGCTGGACGAGTTGCTGCAGAACCCGCTGGCGGTCGGCCTTACCGATATCGTCTACATGGAAATTCTGCAGGGCGCGAGCGATGCGGGCAGTTTTGCGCGCTTGCGCGACTATTTCGGCGGCCAGCGCTTTTATCGTTTCGAAGAGCCCGCAACCAGCCACGCGGCTGCCGCCAATCTCTACTTCGATTGCCGGCGCCGCGGCTTCACGGTGCGCTCGACCCTGGACTGCCTGATCGCCCGCTGCGCGATCGAAAATGACCTGATCCTGTTGCACCATGATCAGGACTTCATCAAGTTGGGCAAAGTGGCGCCGAAGCTGCGGCAAAAGCACTTCATGAGTTGACGCAGTCCGCATGCGCACGGAGTTTCGGCCGGGCGTGGCACGGCACCCACGTGCGGCGGCGCGTTCGCTCCAAACATACAAGGGAAGACCACATGAACCAAGGATTTTCCGGCAAGGCGGTATTGATCACCGGCGCAGGCGGTGGCATCGGCCGCGCCACCGCGCTGGCGTTCGCCGCAGGCGGCGCCCGCTTGGCGCTGGCCGATATCGATCAGGCCGCGGGTGAGGAAACCGCAACACTTGCGCGCGCGGCGGGCGCCACAGCCCTTTTCGTTTGCACCGACGTCACCCGTGCCGCCCAGGTCGAAGCGCTGGTCAAGGCGACGGTGGCGGCCTATGGCCGGCTTGACTGCGCCTTCAACAATGCAGGTATCGAAATCGAGCACATGCGCATCACCGAATGCGAGGAATCGACCTTCGATCGCATCATGGCGGTCAATGTCAAGGGCGTGTGGCTATGCCTCAAATACGAGCTGGCGCAAATGGCTTTGCAGGGCGGCGGTGCGATTGTCAACACCGCTTCGGTGGCAGGCTTGAAGGCGGCGCCGAAAATGGCCGCCTACGCGGCGTCCAAGCATGCCGTGCTGGGGTTGACCAAGACGGCGGCGGTCGAATTTGCCAAAAGGAAAGTCCGCGTCAACGCGGTCTGCCCGGGGGTGATTCGCACCGCCATGTATCAGCGCGCGCTCGAAGCCGACCCCGCTATCGCGCCCAGGGCCCTTGCCATGCATCCGCTGGGGCGCATTGGCGAGGCGGACGAAGTAGCCGCCGCGGTGCTGTGGCTATGCTCGGACGCGGCCTCGTTCGTGACCGGCCACGCGCATGCCGTGGATGGCGGCTTTGGCGCGATTTGAGCGCCAGGCTCGCAGCCGGTCAACAGGCAGCGGGCCAGCACGAGAACACCGATCGGTCGCGTCAGGCATTCAAACGCCGACCGCGCGGCATTTTTCCCGGGTGCCCCCGGCTTTACGCGCGCTGGCTACGACGCGCCCATTCCTGCATGCGATGTTCGAAATCGGCGCGATCCGTGGTGCCTGCCATGTAACGCTCGAACTGCCAATCGACAGGGCGAAAGAGGCGTTTGGTCCACTGCTTGATCCAGGTAATCATGATGGTGTCCTTGCGGAGTTGCGATGTGCCTCTGGCTGCCGCATTTGCTGCAGCCGGCGATTGCTCAAGAGTGGGTGGCCGTGTTTGGCCGGCAAACCCGCAATTGCGGGCTCTGAGGAGGACCACGCGCGCCGTAGCAGGCCAACCAGCAGGAACATTGCGTCGACCAGGCGTTCGGCACTGCGTTGGTGCACCCGCGCCAGCAACAGGTCGATGGCACCCAGGCCGGTGCGGGCCAGCCAGTCGGTCGATGCCGGGCTGATTTCGTTGACAATTCGAGTCGTGTTCATGGTCACTCCATCTAGCCCGAAATGATGCTTTGCATCATTAAGTACTTGTAATAAAACATTTATTGATCAATTACTTGTTGCTTCCCTTGGACTACATTGGGCCAGTATTGTTGCATTGCAACAAGTAATCAATTATGATGACTATCGCAAGCAAAGCTAAACCAGAATCCAAGTGCATAAACCCCTGCCACCGCTCAATGCCCTGCGCGCCTTCGAGGCGGCCGCGCGCCATCGCAGCATCCGCCGGGCCGCGCAGGAGCTGCATGTGACGCCGGCAGCGGTGAGTCAGCAGGTCAAACTGCTGGAGGACTACTTGGATGTGAAACTTTTTGATCGCGTCAAGCGTGGCCTCACCTTGACCGCGGAAGCCCAGGCTTCGGTGGGCCGTTTGCGCGAAGGCTTCGATGCCTTGGCAAGCGCGGTCGAACTCATGCGGGCCCAGCACGGCATGCGAAGCGTGCGCGTCGGTGCCGCTCCTTCATTCGCCGGCAAGTGGCTGGCGCCACGCATCCAGGGTTATTGCAGCGTGTTCCCCGATACCGACGTGCGGATCGCGGCTGATCAGCGCTTCATCGACCCGCAGCAGACGCCACGCGACGCCGGCATTGCGGCGAGCGCACCCGGTGACAACGAATTCGATATCGCGATCCGTTTTGGTCGCGGCATCTATCCGGGCTGGCGCGTCGACAAGCTGTTTGACGTCGTCGCCACACCGCTCTGCAGCCCACAATTGATGGCGGGCCCGCATCCCCTGTTGCGTCCGGCGGACTTGCGCCACCACACCTTGCTGCATGACGACACCATTTCAGCCGAGCAGGGCGGGGTCGACTGGAACGCCTGGCTCAAGGCTGCCAAAGTGCGCGATATCGATACGCTGCGCGGCGCGCATTTCAACCAGGCCGTGATGGGCCTGGCGGCCGCCATCGATGGCGCCGGAGTGGTGTTGAGCTACCCCTTGCTGGCCTCAAGCGACCTGGCGCAGGGGCGCCTGATCGCGCCGTTCGATCTTGAGGTGAAGGTCGATTTCGCCTATTTCATGCTCAGTGACGAGAGCCCCGACATCGAGCCTGGCGTCGCCGCGTTTCGCGACTGGATGCTCGATACCGCACGGACGTCTATCCCGCACTGAAGCGGCAGGTCGGTACGCGGCGCGGGCTGCTACGCCCTCGTCAATCCTGCGCGTCGCCCTTGCCGGCAATGCCAAGCGCGCCAGCGCTGCGCAATGCGTCAACCTCGGCGGCGCCCAGGCCCAGCACTTCGCCAAGGATTTCATCGGTGTGCTGGCCAAGCGTAGGTGAAGGCCTGCGAATCGAACCGGGTGTGGCCGACAGGCGCACCGGCACGCCGACCATCGTGACCTTGCCAGCCGCCGGATGCATCACATCCACCAGGGCCCCGCGTGCCGCCACCTGCGGATGGCGCACCACCTCGGAAATGTCGTTGATGGCGCCCATCGGGATGCCGTTGCCCACCAGCAACTGTTCCCATTCCTCGTAGCTGCGCGTGAGGAATACCTGCTGCAGCAGGGCGATCAGGCTGTCGCGGTTGATATCGCGGTTGCGGTTGCTGTTGTAGCGCGGGTCGGTAGCCATCTCGGGGCGGCCAATCAGCGGGCAAAACGTCTTCCACAGTTTTTCGCTGCCCACCGCCAGTGCCAGGTCGCGCGTTTTGGTGCGAAAGGTCTGGTAGGGCAGGAGCGCCTTGTAGGCCGTGCCCATCGGCTTGGGGATTTCTCCGTCGGTCAGGTAACCGCCGATCATGGTGCCCAGAAGGCCCAATTGGCCTTCGAGCATCGACACGTCGACATTCTGGCCGACGCCGGTTTTTTCCTTGACGCGCAGGGCCAGCATGATGCCGAAGGCCGCGTTCATGCCGGCGGTCATGTCGGCGATCGAAGTGCCGGCGCGGGCGCCGCCACTGCCCGGTTCGCCGGTCACGCTGATCATGCCGCTTTCAGCCTGCACGATCAGGTCGAGCGCGGCGCGGTCGCGGTAGGGGCCGTCCTGGCCGAAACCGGAGATCGAGCAATAGACGATGCCGGGGTTGCGTTGCTTCGCCACTTCGTAGTCGATGCCCAGGCGTTTCAACACACCGACGCGATAGTTCTCCAGCACCACATCGCATTTCTCGACCAACTTGAAAAACGTCTCGCGGCCCTGCGGGTGCTTGAAATCGAGCACCATGCCGCGCTTGTTGCGATGCAGGCTGGTGAAATAGGCGGTCTCGCCGCCGGGCATCGGCGAGCCCCATGCGCGCGAAATGTCGCCACGGCCGGGCGGCTCGATCTTGATCACCTGCGCGCCGTAGTCGGCCAGCATGGTCGAGCAGAACGGGCCGGCCAGCGCGTGGGAAAGGTCGAGAACCTTGATGTCTTCGAGAGGAAGTTTCACTGTGTCCAGCGGGCAGGGAATGGGAGCCGGATTCTACCGCCCGGGGGCGGCATTCAGTCTTGATCCGTCATGCAGCTACGGAAAAACCGAACAAATCTGGAAGTTGAGAAAGCCGCTTTTGCTATCGGTTGAATTGGGCTTTCTCTCGATAGTCTGCATCCCACGGACTTATGCAGCATTTTCCTGGCGGCGGGCGGTGCATTGCCAAGCAGGGGTATGTCCGTGGCCCACCGGCCAGCCTCGACGAACCTACACCCGCAGGTGCAGCTTTTCGACACCCGAACGCACGCGCCCGGTCAACTCGTAGGAAGTCAGGTTGGTCGAGATGTGGTGCGTAAGGCAACTCGCCTCGCGCAGCAGGCGTTCGAGCACGCCGCTGCGACGCACTGCGCTGGCGCCAGCGCTGTCATAGGCGACACGCACGATCGCCGCCGATTGCTGGACCGCCGTCACCGCCGCCACGCGGGCTTCCACCCGCTGCTGCGCCGACAGCGGCTCGGCGCGCAGGGCGCTGGCCCACGCCGAGCGCATGCTTTCACGCATGCCGGCGCGGCAGGCATACCACAGGCCTTCGGCCGCTTCGAGGCAGCGCTGCGTGGCCGGGTGCTTGAGCAGAGGCTGCTGCGTGTAACGGTCAAGCTTGCCGCGCAGTTCGTTGCGCGCCTCGTCCAGTGCACGCCGCGCCAGGCCCAGGTAGGTGGCTGCGGCGCCGTTGGCGATGAACCAGGTGCCGGGCACGAAGATCGCAGCCGGGTAGTCCGACACCGGCGCCTCGGCCGGCCACGAGAAGGTGCGGTAACGCGGCACGAAGACATTGTCGAAATGCACATCGTGGCTGCCCGTACCGCCCAGTCCGACCGGGTCCCAGGTCTCGACGATGCGCGCCTGCGCCACCGGCACCAGGGCGACCGTCAGTCGCGGCGGCGCACCCGCCGAAAGCGGTGGCAACACCACCATGCCGCCCACGTGACTGGCCAGCGTGCAACCCGACTCGAAGGCCCAGCTGCCGCTGATTTGCAAGCCGTCGTCGCGCTCCTCCACTTCCACGCGCGGCAGGTTGCTCCACGATGCGTAGGCCTGCGGGTCGGCGAAGAACTCGTCGCGGAAACGGGTGTCAGCCGAGGCGTAGATCAGGCCGGAGCAGATGCTGCCATGGGATGCTACCCAGGCGGTCGATGCATCGGCCTCCGCCAGTTGCATCATCACCTCCAGCCACTCCGGCAGCGAACCTCCCAGCCCGCCGGCCTGCTCCGGTACCAGGAAGCGGATCAAGCCCGCCTGCTTGAGCATGTCGGCAAAGTCGGGGGCGAGCCTGCGCGCGGACTCGAACTCCGGCCCGCGCGAGCGGGCCAGAGCGGCGAGTTGCGGCAGCATGGCACCCAGTTGGTCGATCGAGCTTGCGATGGGCATGGTTTCCTCTGGCAGGTGTTGGGGCTGGCGGGCCATGTTGCTAGGGCAACGCGAACCTCAAACCCGCAGCAACTCGCGCCGCATCGACCACAACACCGCCAGCACCTCGTTGCGCGTGGGCAGGTCGATGTCGTTCTTTTCCAGCGCATCCATGGCGTCGTCGATGACGGCCATGAATTCCTGCTCGCTGATGTTCATGCCCTTGTGCGTCGCAAGCATGTCTTTGCCGGTGTAGGCCTCCGGCCCGCCAGTGCCGGCGCAGAAAAACTCGACGGCGCGGCGTTCTACGCGCTCGAGGTCTTCGCTGGCCATGAAGCGCATTTTCACCAGCGGGTTGGAAAGGTGGTTTTTCATCAGGTCGGCGGTGATGCGGGTGATGCCCTCGCGGTGGCCGAGGCGTTCGTACAGGGTGGTGGTGGACTGGCTCATGTCGTCTATCTCCTTCAAGGATGGTCAGGTCCGGAATCGGACCCGTGGATGTGCAGGCTACGCAGCCCGCGTTCTTGATTCGTTCCCGGCGGTTCGCCGCTGATGGCACGGAACAGGCGCAAAACCTCCTCGATCTCGGCCGCGCCCACCCCTTGCTCAAGCAAGGAGTCGGCGAGATCGCCCAGCACAGCCTCCAGTTCCGCCGGGCAAAAGCGCATGCCGGCGTAACTCGGCGTCGCCCCTGGCGCCAGGCCAAGGCATGGTCCGCCGGCGCCGGCGCTGACAAAGCCGGCGCCCAGGTCCTTGAGTTGCGGCAGGTCCTGCCCGCGGAAGCGGTGGGCCAGCACCGGGTTGGCGGCGTGACGATCGATTGCCTCGTCGATCACGGCAGCCACCGCCTCGGCGCCGCCCAGCCGCTGGTACAGGCTGGCGTTCACTGCCGCGCGGTGTGCAGTTGCGCCATCCATGAGGCGTACTCGATGGCGCCGGGGTCGATCATCCAGGACTGGTACTCGATCTCGCCGGCGGTTTGTCGACTCGCCATCTGTGCGGCCGCTTCGCCATCGGAGCTATCGCGCAAGTCGCGGCGCAGCATGCCCAGCGTGCTGGACACGGCCTGCTCAAGATCGAGCAGTGCCTGCCGCGTCAGCGGCTGCGGCAGGGTCAGGACAGCC
Source organism: Burkholderiales bacterium (assembly GCA_040382235.1). Taxonomy (GTDB): domain Bacteria; phylum Pseudomonadota; class Gammaproteobacteria; order Burkholderiales; family JAEUOS01; genus JAEUOS01. The sequence continues at coordinate 67,979 of JBEIFV010000006.1, read as the reverse complement.
GGCGCGGCGCCGGGCATGGGGAGGGTGAACTGAAAAGAGGTCATGGGCACTCCAGGAAGGTTGGGCGGGCGGAAATTCGCGTGGCCGGTTGGCAGATTGCCGGGCCGGCGTTCCTCGATCGTTCCTGGCCCGCGCGGGGCTTGTGGGCGCGCCAGACCATACGCACAATTGGCTGCATGGAACTCAACCCGCCCGCTGTCCCCTCAGGTGCTGTCACGCACCTCGAGGTTTTCCTGCTCGGCCGTTTCGCGGTGGCGATCGACGGCGTTTTGGTGCCGGCCGAGCGCTGGCCCAGCTTGCGCTCTACCCATCTGGTGCAGCTGCTGGGCTTGCAGCCGCGCCATCGCATGACGCGCGACGAGCTCATCGATACCCTGTGGCCGCAGCTCGAACCCGAAGCGGGTGCGGCCAACCTGCGCAAGGCCGCCCACCACGCGCGCCAGGCGCTGGGGCGGCACGACAGCATCGTTGTGCAGGCAGGAGAGGTACTGCTGTGGCCGGAGCGGCCGCTGGCGGTGGATGCGCTGCGCTTCCTGCAGCGCGCCGAGACCGCATTGGCCGGGCGCGACCCTGCCGCATGTGCTGACGCCGCCGGCAGCTACGCGGGCGAATTGCTGCCCGGCGCGCGTTTCGAGCCCTGGACCGAGGGCACCCGCGAGCGGCTGCGCGAGCGCCATCTGCAACTGCTGCGCGCCAGCGGTCAGTGGGAGCGGCTGGCGCAGCAGGACCCGGAAGACGAACCCGCCCACCGTGCACTGATGCAGCGCGAGCTGGCCGCCGGCAACCGTGCCGCCGCACTGCGCTGGTACGCCCACCTGCGCGAGGCGCTGCAGCAGGGCCTGGGCGTTGCGCCCGACGCGCAGACCGAGGCGCTGTACGAACGCTGCGTTGCCGGCCTGCGCGTGACGGGGCCGGCGTTCGTCGGCCGCGCCGAGGCCTGCGCCCGGGCAGCCGCCTGGCTGGGCATGCCGGCTGCGGAGCGGCCCGGCGGCGTGGTGCTGCGCGGGCCGGCCGGCATCGGCAAGAGTGCGCTCGGCCGCGAGATCGCGGCCCAGGCAGGCGCACGCGGCAAGTCGGTGTGTCGGGTCGATGCCTTGCAGACCGGCCGTGCCTACGCGGTGATGTCAGCCATCGCCGAACGGCTGATCATGGGCGACCGCGCTGTGCTCGACCGGATCGGCGCGCAGGCGCGTGCCGTGCTGGCCCTGGTGAGCCCGCTGGCTGCGCCGGCCGACCCCTTGCCGGGCCCGCTGGGCCGGCACCAGGTGGTGGGTGCGGTGCGCCGGCTGCTGATGGCCTCGGCGCCCGGCTGCGAAATCCTGCTGCAAGTCGATGACGCGCACCTGGCCGACGATGCCGACGTCGACGTGCTGGCGCAGCTGGCGGCTTCCGCGGCCGGCCTCGGCGTAATGCTCTTGACCCGCCCGCCCGCCGCCGGCAGCGCGCTGACGCGCACACTCAGCCGGCTGCAGCGGGCGGGTGTGCTGCAGGTCTCGGATGTGGAGCCGCTGCCGCCAGACGAATGCCGCCGGCTGGTGGCGCGCGCCGCGCCAGCGGCGCTGACAGATGAAGTGATGGCGCGCATCGTGCGCGCGGCCGAAGGCAACCCGTTCGCGGCCATCGAACTGGCGCGCTGCGCGGCCGCGGGCGCTGACGCGCGGCTGCCAGGCAACGTCGCCGAAGCGATCACCGAACGGCTGTGTGATGTGTCCGACTCAGCGCTGTCTCTGCTCAAATGGCTGGCGCTGTGCAGCGACGAGGTCGATGTCGCCACCGTCGAGGCGCTCGCCATCGAGGCGAATGTGCCCAGCCTGACTGCGCTGGATGCCGCGTTGTCCGCCGGCGTGCTGCTGCCTTCGGCCAGCCGCTTCCGTTTTCGCCACCAGCTGGTGCGTCAGGCGCTGATCGAACAGGTGCCGCCACACCGGCGGCTGAAGATGCACCGGCACATCGCCATGCGTCTGGCCGAGCTCGACCGGCCGCCTGCCGGCATTGCCCGTCATTGGCAGGAGGCCGGCCATCCGCGCGACGCGCAGCCCTGGCTTTTGGCCGCCGCGCGCGAAGCGGTGCGCCTGGCGGCGTTCAGCGATGCACTGCGCCACCTCGAACCGCTGCTGGCGTTCCAGCCTACGCATGCCGAGGCGCTGCGACTGCGTGCCGAAGCGCTTGACGCCATGGGTGAGCCGGCGGCGCTGGCCACGTACCACGCCGCGGCGGATGCCGCCGGCGAACCCGACAGCCACAACCTGCGTGCCAAGGCCGCGCTCGCCCAGGTCAAGCTGGGTGACCCCAAGGGCGCGCTGGTGGTGCTGGCCGGGCTCGCGCCGACCAGCGTCGAGGGCCGCCTGTGCGAAGCCCTGGCTTACAGCGGCGCGGCCGCGCTGGGCGTGGGCGACCCCGCGGTGGGCACGGCCAAGGCGGCGGTGGCGCGGCAGTTGGCGTTGCAGTCGGGCGATACCACCTCGCTGGTGATCGCCTCCTGGGCGCAGGCCGCGGCGGCGCATGCGCGCGGCGACCTGCACCGCAGCGTCTGGGCCGACCTGCACGAGACCAGCCAGGTGCCGCACCTGGCGCTGCGCGTGTTCGACGGCCACCTGTGCATCACCCAGCGCTTCCTCTACGGCGCGCGGCCGTACGCCGATGTCATCGATTTCGCCCAGGCCTGGTCCACCGAGGCGCAGCGGCTCGGCGCGGCCCGCGGCCATGCCTTCGGCGTGACCCTGCGCGGCGAGGCCGAGTGGCTGCGCGGCAACCTGCCGGCCGCACGCGAGCACCTGCGCGAGGGCGCGCGGCTGCACCGTGCCATCGGCGGCCCGGTCGGCGAGGCCTTGTCACTGCAGCGGCTGGCCGAAGTGGCGCTGCACGAAGGCCAGCGCGGCGAGGCCCGTGCCCTCATCGACGAAGCCCTGGACGTGGCGCGCCAGACCGATATCGGTTTTCACCTGCTCGACCGCATCTACGGCACCCGCATCAACCTGCATGCCGACGACCCCGCTGCCGCCCTGCGCGTGATGGAGGACGCCAGCGCCTCGGTGCGCGGTCCGCTGGAGACCTGCCCGGGCTGCCGCATCACCTTCGCGGTGCCCGCGGCGATCGCCGCGGCACGCGCCGGCGAACTGCAGTTGGCCGAGAAACACGAGGAACAATGCGCCTACCTGGCTGATGTGGTGATGCGGCTGCCGGCCTGGTACGCCGCGCATGACGAGGTGCGCGGCCACATCGCCTCGGCGCGCGGCAACCAGGGGCCGCATGCGGTGGAGCGCTTCGTCGCCGCCGCCGCGCGCTTCCGTGAAGCGGGGCACCCGATCGATGCCGAGCGCTGCGAGCGGCTGGCGGCCAAGCGGGGGTGACAGGCGGGGCTGCCAACAAGCCAGCGTGAACGTTGACAATCCCGCAGTTGCTTTGGCCAGAGATCCGAACGCCTGCGCGGCGCCGTGCAGTCGCGGGTGAAGTCATGTCAATCAACAGGCGTCAAGGATAACGATTGCGACGCTCCAAGGCGCTTGATGAATAAGATTCCTTACTTTATAGTAAGGAAGTTAAGCCTTTTTGAGCGCCAGCCATGACCACCGCCACACTCACCAGCAAAGGGCAGGTCACCATTCCCGCCGACGTCCGGCAGCGTCTGGGCCTTGAATCGGGCGACCGCATTGAATTCGTCGAGATCGACGGCGGCTATGCGATCAAACCGGCGATTGACGATGTGCGCTCGCTCAAGGGCATGCTGCGCAAACCTGCCAAGCCGGTCAGCATCGAAGACATGAATGACACCATCCGCGCACGCGGGGCCGGGCGGTGATTGGTCTGGATACTAATGTTCTGGTGCGCTACATCGCACAGGACGACAAGACCCAGTCCGCGCGCGCCACCACCTTGATCGAGAAGGAATGCAGTGCGACGACACCGGGCTATGTGGGGCTGGTGGTATTGGCCGAAGTGGTGTGGGTGAGCGAAAGCCGCTATGGCGCCACGCGCCAGGAGGTTGCGGAAATCGTGCGCAGGCTGTTGAGCATCCGCCAACTGGTGGTTCAGGATGCTGAAATCGCCTGGAAAGCGCTGCGCATTTTTGAGGGCGGCAAGGCGGATTTCGCGGATTGCCTGATCGAGCGCACCGCCCATGGCGCGGGCTGTACCCGCACGATGACGTTCGACAGGCGTGCCGGAATGACGTTGCTGGTTTGACGCATGAAGATTCAGGCGCTTTGGCTTGTGTGCCGCCGATTGCCTGGTCCGACAGGCCGCGGGCGCGGCGAGTTGTCGCCGATGCACCACTGCGCGCGGCGCAGTGAGCGCCTTCTTGAACGCATCGCGAAACCGCCCGAGCATCACGCCCGGATAGCGCGCAACGCGGTCCACCGGGCGCCCATGATCAGGGTCGGACGGAAATTGCGTGACCGCGCTGCCTGTCGCCATGGCATGGCTGCCGCGAACGGGATTTCGTGGAAATGGCTGGTCGCAGGTTGACAGGTGTCAAGCGTAACATTACAGTTACGTCATGATTGTCAGCTTCCGGCACAAAGGATTGGAGAAGTTTTTCCGCACCGGCGGCAAGGCGGGCATCCAGGCTTCGCATGCTCAGAAGCTGCGGCTGATCCTCGGCGTACTCGACCGCGCCACCTGTGCAGGCGATGTGATGGCACTGCACGCATTGCGCGCACATCAAGTCATCGGCACAGACAAAGGGTTCATCTCGGTCTGGGTCAACGGCAATTGGCGCATCACATTCAGATTCACCGGCGAGGACGTGGAACTCGTCGACTACCGCGACTACCACTGAAGGAAACCATCATGAGCACCATGCACAACCCACCTCATCCCGGCGAAGTGCTGTGGGAACTGCACCTCAAGGAAACCGGTATTTCGGTTTCCGAAGCCGCGTTGCGCATCGGCGTTTCGCGCCAGGCCATGTCGGCGATTCTCAATGGACGCGCCGGCATCAGCGCGGACATGGCGCTGCGACTCGCGGATGCGCTGGGCACCAGCGCCGAATTGTGGGCAGGGATGCAGTCCGCCTACGATCTATGGCGGGCCAAGCAGAGGAAGCGGCCGAAGGTGAGGACACTGCTCAAGGCAGCCTGAGAGGCCCCCGCCAACCCTTACTGGGCTACAGTCCGGGCCGATGGTCCGGCGCTGTGTTCCTGGCCACACCCAGTGTGCGGTGGAAAGATGGCGGAACCGGACGCGGGGCTGGCGACACTTCAGATCACTTGTATGGTCATGAGCGTTGGAGCAGGCAGCGCTTCCATTATGCCGCACCGCCATTTCAGCGACGATTAGTACCTCGATGTCCGGACCGTTGCGGCCGGTTCGCCTGGCGCCGATTTCCAAGTCCCACAGGCCGCCGGCGCGGTGAGTTGTCGCCGCTTCAGCGCGCCGGGTACTTTCGATCACTCCATCTTCGCGCCGGCCCGCTTGATCACCGCCTCCCACTTCGGAATCTCGCTCTTGACCATGGCGGCGAACGCGGCCGGCGTGCCGCCCGAGGGCTCGAAGCCCATGGTGAAATAGCCGTCCTTGACCGGCTGGCTTTGCAGGGCCTTGTTGAGTTCGGTGTTGAGGCGCGCCACGATGTCCGCGGGCAAGTTGGCGGGTGTGACCAGGCCGCCCCAGGCCAGGGTCTCGTAGCCGGGCACGCCGGATTCGGCGATGGTGGGCAGGTCGGGGAAGGCGGGGGAGCGCTTGAGGCCGGAGACCGCGATGCCGCGCACGCGGCCGGACTTCGCATGTGAACCTACCGACGAGAGATTGTCGAACATCAGGTCGGCCTGGCCGCCGATCAGGTCGGTGATCGCCGCCGGGCTGCCGCGATACGGCACATGCAGCATGAAGGTGCCGGTCATCGACTTGAACAGCTCGCCGCCCAGGTGCCCGGTATTGCCGGCGCCGCCCGAGGCCATCACCAGCTTGCCGGGGCTTTTCTTGGCCAGCGCGATGAGGTCCTTGACGGATTTCACCGGCAGGTTGTTGTTGACCGCCAGCATGTTCTGCACCGCGCCCATCATGCCGATCAGGGTCAGGTCGCGGTCCGGGTCGTAGGGCAGCTTGGCGATCATGAAGCGGTTGGTGGTAAGCGTGCCGATGTTGCCGTAACCGATGGTGTAGCCGTCGGGCGCGGCCTTGGCGATCGCCTCGGTGCCGACTGAACCGGAGGCGCCGGCGCGATTGTCGATGACGATGTTGACGCCGAGCGACTTGGCCATTTCCTGCGCCAACAGGCGGCTGATGTTGTCGGGCGAAGAGCCCGGTGCGTAGGGCACGATCATGCGAATCGGGCGCTCGGGCCAGGCGGCGAATGCGGCGTTGCCGACGAGCGCAAGTGTCAGCAGGCACAGCAGGCGACGAGAGCGTTGCATTGGGTGTGGCTCCTTGGATGGCGGTAGCTGCAAGCCTACCCGATTCGCGCCGCGCGTGTCGCAACGCAGCATCAAAGTCGGTTGCCATGCGCTGCGCAAACAAGGGGCCGCGTGATAGGCTGATCTTGCTGCGTTCTTTCCAAAGTCAAACATCCCAGGCGGGCTTATCCATGAAACTCTTCGTTCGTTTCCTTTCTCTGGCAATCATGTTCGCCGCACTGCCGATGCAGGCAGCAGCCCAGACCTGGCCGGCCAAGCCGATCCGCCTGATCATCCCGTATCCACCGGGCGGTCAGACCGACATCGTGTCGCGCTGGCTGGCCGATCGGCTGACGCCCGTGCTGGGGCAGCCGGTGGTGGCCGAGAACCGTGCCGGCGCCCAGGGCAGCGTCGGCCTGCAGGCTGCAAAAAACGCGCCGCCGGACGGTTACACCTTCGTCTACACCAACGTCTCGAACATCTCGATCAACCCGCACATCCAGGCCAACCTGCCCTACGACGGCCTGCGCGATTTCGCCACCGTCACGCAATTGGGCTTGTCGGTGCTGGCGATGGTGGTGCCGACCTCGCTTAACGTCAAGACCCTGCCCGAGTTCATCGACTACGCGAAGAGGAATCCGGGCAAGGCCAGTTACGCCTCCTTCGGCAACGGCTCCTCCTCGCATGTGTATGGCGAAATGCTCAAGGGCGCCGCCTCGATCGACATGGTGCATGTGGCCTACAAGGGCGCCGGGCCGGCGGTGCAGGACATCATCGCCGGTCACGCGCAGACCGGCATCCATGACCTGGCCTCGGTCGCTGCGGGCTTGGCCGGTGGCCGCCTGGTCGCACTCGCCGTGACCGGCCCTAAACGCTGGCCTGCGCTCCCCAACCTGCCGACCTTCGCCGAGCAGGGCTTTGCGCTCGACATCGCCGGCTGGAACGGGATTCAGGCGCCCGCCGGCACGCCCAAGGCGATCATCGAACGCATGAGCGCCGAGATCAACAAGATCATTCAAAGTCCCGAGGGGCGCGAGCAGATCCTCAAGTTCGGCTTGCTGGTCACCGGCACCACGCCGGATGAGTTCGCAGACATCATCAAGCGAGACACCCCGCGCTGGGGTGAGGTCATTCGGCGCGCGGGTATCAAGGGTGACTGAGCAACGTGACCCTTCACGCCAGCACCCCCGGCAATGGTCTGCGAGCGCGTTGCGTTCGAGCGCGACGGGATCGCGACCGTTGCCCGATCCGCTGGATCAGGACACCTCGACCATGTGCTGCACCGTCGGCGGCCCATCCATGAACGGGCCCATCGCGCGCCCCAGGCGCTTGAAGTGCTCGGTACCGCGATGCGCGACCAGCGCGGCTTCATCGGCGTAACGCTCCATGAAGACGAAGGTGGAAGGATCATCGCCCTTGGATAGCGTGTACAGCAGGCAGCCCGGCTCGTTGACGCGGACCGCTGCCGCCAGTTCGAGTGCGCAAGCCTGGAATTGCGCTTCCTGGCCGGCCTTGACCTTGATGGTGGCGATGATGCTCTGGATCATTTCGAGTCTCCTGCCGACACGGTGCGATGCGCGCCGGTTCTGGTTGAAAAAGCCAGTCTAGCAGCGACCGGGCTACCGGATAGTCGCGTGGGCGGTCCGTGCCTGTGCACCCTGAATCGCCGCCAGAACCTGCTGCGCCGAATGTATCGGATAACGCGCGTGGAACAGACGCTTCGAGCCCTCCTCCAGTTCCGCGTTCGGGCTCGCCACCGCATCCTCGACCACCACCACGTAATAGTCGCGATACGAGGCGCTGCGCACGGTCGACTCGACGCAGCCTTCGGTGATCGTGCCCACGATGATCACCGATTCAATACCCTGGGTGCGCAGGATGTTATCGAGATTGGTGCCGACGAAACCGTCGGGCCGGAATTTCTCCACCACCCAGTCGGATGCGCGAGGTGCCAAGCCGTCGACGAACTGCCAGCCCCAGGTGCCGGGCAAGGCGTAGTCCGGTGCCTTGCCGTCGCGCGTCTTGAAGCGCAGCCAGGCCGGCGAATCCATGCGCCCATCGGGCAGCGAGGCCTGCTGCAGAAAAATCGTGCGCATGCCCAGGGCCTGCGTCTGGCCGACGAAATCAACCATGCGCTTGACCGCCGGCGCCATGCGTGCGACGTTCTTGCCGTAGCGCTCGAAGTGCCCGCCTAGGCTGCAGAAGTCGTTCTGGATGTCGATCGCGATCACCGCGGTCCAGCGCGGATCGACCAGTTCTTCGAGTGTGTCTAGCACCTCGCGTCCGAGGATCTGTTTCATTGCGATGGATCTTTCGCAGGCGATGCAATGGCGGGGCGAGCGTGATTGTAGCGTTCGTCGCAGCGTGAAATGATGCCCGGCGAAGTTCGCGTGCGCAGGTGAAAGCGCCTGCCGGTGGCGACTGACGGTGAGCCTATAATTCCTCGGCAGACTGGTGACGGCTTGCGGCTGTCGCTGGCGCCGCACAGGCCGGTATCGGGTTCGCATCCGGGCCTCGCTTCTGGCGCACCGCTCATTCCAACCGGGAAACAGGGAACCAACCATGCTTGAATCGACAATGCGGTGCCGACGCGGTCTGTTGCGAGTGGCTCTGACCGGCGCCATCGGGGCCGCCCTGCTGCTGCCTCTGACGGCCGCCGCGCAAGCGCGCTACCCGGACAAGCCGGTCCGCATGCTGGTCGGCTTCGCCGCCGGCGGTCCGACGGACGTGATCGCGCGCAAGCTGTCGGCGATCATCGGCCCCATCCTCGGCCAATCGGTGGTGGTCGAAAACAAGCCGGGCGCATCGACGACGATCGCGACCTCCGAACTGGTCAAGTCGGCGCCGGACGGCCATACGCTTTACTTCACCGGTTCGGCAGCGCTGACCATCACGCCGCTTTCGATTCCCAATCTGTCTTTCGATGTCGCACGCGACATCGCGCCGGTGGCACTGGTGGCGGCCGAGCAACTGGCGATCGCAGTCCACCCCTCGGTGCGTGCGCGCAACCTCAAGGAGCTGGCCGCGCTGATCAAGGCCAGCCCCGGCAAATTCAGCTTCGGCAGTTCGGGTACCGGCAATGTCGGCCATTTGACTGGTGAACTGTTCAACCAGCAGGCCGGCGGGCTCGATATGCAGCATGTCGCCTACAAGGGCGCCGGCCCGGCGATGCAGGATGTATTGGCCGGCCATGTGCCGGTGCTGGCTGCCGGCCTGGGCAGCATGTATGCGCAACACCAGGCGGGCAAGCTGGTGGTGCTGGCGGTGACCGACGAGAAGCGTTCGTCGATCGCCAGGGACATTCCGACCTCTGCCGAAGCCGGATTTCCCGGGCTGCTCACCACCAGCGTGTTCGTGGTGCTGGCGCCGGCAGGCACCCCGGCAGCTGTGGTCGATACGGTGAACAAGGCGATCGCACAGGCGATGACCAACGAAGAATTCCTGAAGGAAATGCGCCAGGCCACGGTGGAACCGATCACAGGCTCGACGCCCGCTGCCACCGGCAGGTTCATCACCGGCGAGCTGGCCAAGTGGGCCAACCTGGTGAAGGCCACCGGCATCAAGCTGCAATGAGCGGCCGCTGAGATGCGCGCCGACATGCATGCGCCGCGCGGCCCGGGGCTGCGCGACCTGCTGGTCAAGCCTGAACTGATCGTTGCGCCCGGCTGCTATGACGTCATCGGCGCACGCCTGATCGAGTCCGCCGGCTTTCCCGCCGCCTACCTCACAGGCTCCGGCGTTTCGCTGAGCGCCACCGGCCTGCCCGATATCGGCCTGGTCAGCCTGCACGAGGTGTTGGAGCGGGTGATGCAGATCACCGGCGCCACCCGCATGCCGCTGATTGCCGACGCCGACACCGGCTTTGGCAACCCGTTGAACGTGCTGCGCACGGTGCAGGAGTTCGAGCGCCGCGGCGCGGCCGCGATCCAGCTCGAAGACCAGGAAATGCCGAAGAAATGCGGCCATGAGCCGGGGCGGCGCCTGGTGCCGGTGGACGAGATGGTGGCCAAGATCGAGGCCGCCTGCTTCGCCCGTTCCTCGCCCGATTTCCTGATCGTCGCGCGCACCGATGCCCGCACCACTCACGGCATCGAAGAGGCCATTGCACGCGGCCGGCGTTTCGCCGCCGCGGGAGCAGATGTGGTGTTTGTCGAGTCGCCCGAGACGGCTGACGAGATGCGTGCGATATGCCAAGCGGTGCCGGCACCGTGCCTGGCCAACCTGGTCGAAGGTGGCCGCACGCCGCTACTCCCACAGGCGGAGCTGGCAGCGCTTGGTTATCGTGTCGTCATTTACCCTAACGCGCTGACGCGCAGCTTCGCGCACGCCGGCCAGGCCTTGCTGGCCGAACTCCAGCGCAGCGGCACCACCGCCGGCATGCTGCCAAGCATGTTGACCCATGGCGAGTTGTGGGACCTGTTTGGCCGCCGAGAGTGGAATGAACTCGAACAGCGCTTCGTGCGCGATGTCGGGACATGAGCGCAGTCCGATGACTGTCGCCCGCGATCTTGTCGGTTACGGCGGACAGCCGCCGCAGGCCAACTGGCCGGGCAATGCGCGCATCGCCATCAACATGGTGCTCAACTACGAAGAAGGTTCCGAATACACCATCGGTGACGGGGACGGCCGCAACGAGCTTGGCTTGGCCGAAGTACCGGGCGGGCGCGTGCCGGCGGGTGCGCGTGACCTGGCGTTCGAAAGCATGTACGAATTCGGCAGCCGCGTCGGCGTCTGGCGCATTCTCGAACTGTTCCGCAAGCGCAGCTTGCCATTGACGATGTTCGGCTGTGCTCTTGCACTGGAGCGCAACCCGCGTGTGGCCGATGCGATCGCCGCGGCCGGTCACGACATCTGTTGCCACGGCTGGCGCTGGGTTGAACATTTCAAGTTGTCTGAAGAAGAAGAGCGGGAACAGATCGCGCGCGCTGTCGCCTCGATCGCCAAGCTGACCGGGCAGCGCCCGCTCGGCTGGTATTGCCGCTATGGTCCGGGCGAGAACACGCGCCGCCTGTTGGTCGAGGAAGGTGGTTTCCTCTACGACTCGGATGCCTACAACGACGAGTTGCCCTATTGGGTGGCGGTGAGTGGTCGGCCGCACCTGATCGTGCCCTACACCATGGACGCCAACGACGGCAAGTTCAGCGCACCGGCCGGGTTTGCCACCGGCGAGGATTTCTTCAACTATCTGAAAGCCACCTTCGATCAGCTCTATGCCGAGGGTGAAACCGCGCCGCGCATCATGTCGGTCGGCCTGCATGCGCGCATCTCCGGGAGGCCGGCGCGCGCCCACGGGCTGGCGCGCTTTCTCGATTACGCGATGGGTCACGACAAGGTCTGGTTCTGCCGGCGGCTGGACATCGCCAATCACTGGCGCGCCCTGCACCCGGCGCCGGCCGAACTCGGTGTGGATCGCTTCGCGACTGCAACGGCAGCGCAAAACCATAAAGGCAACGCATGAGCGCCGGCACTGCCGAATGGGAACGCTACATCGGCGCGGAAGATCGCGCCGTCATCGCTCGCGCGCAGTTCGGCCAGCGCATGGGGTTCGGCTGTCGGCCGGCGCTCCTGGCCATCGACTGCCAGCGCTACATGGTGGGCGAGCGCGGCGTTGACGATCCGCGCTATCCGTCGAGCTGCGGTGCGGTGGGCTGGGCCGCGCTCGACCAAGCCACGCGCCTGGCGCGCGCGGCGCGGGCGGCCGGTGCACCGGCGTTTTTCAGCCGCTTTACGCTCGATCCCGCAGGGGCCGACATTGGCGTCTATGGCCGCAAACGCAAGCTGCTGCAAAGCCCGAACTGGTGCCTCGAAGGCACGCCCGGCGCCGAACTGGTGCCGGAGCTGGGTCTCACGCCGGCGGACATCGTGTTCGTCAAGAAAAAGCCCAGCGCGTTTTTCGGTACGCCCTTGCTGGCCTACCTGGTCGATCGCCAGATCGATACCTTGATCATTTGCGGCGGCGCCACCAGCAACTGCGTGCGCGCCACCGTGTTCGATGCGTCCTCATACAACTTCCGCACCATCGTCGCGCGCGAAGCGGTGTTCGACCGCATTCCGGTGTCGCATGCGATCAGCCTGTTCGACATGGACCGCCAGTTCGCCGATGTCGTCGATTGCGATGACATCGTGCGTTACCTGCAGTCGCCAGGAAAGACAGCCTGATTTGGCCCCCGGGCCGCTTCGCGTGGGCGGCGCCAGGGCCTGGGCGGCGCTACGCCTTGCCGCCCACTGTTGCCACAAACGCCTCGACCAGGCCCGGCGGCGCCTTCACCACATGCTGTGATGCGGGGAAGCCACCCGAGCGCACATCCGCGATGAATTCCTTGAATCCGGCGATGCGCTCGGCCTGCATCGCCTGCTTCATCTTGAACATGTCGCGATATTGCTTCGAATGGCGCGGGTACGGCGGCCCGTTGTTGCCCAGGATGTCTTCGGCGAACAGGAACTGGATGTCGCCGCCGCCTCCGGCACCAATCGATGAAGTCAGGAGCGAGGTGCGCTTGCTGATCTGCGCGAGCAGTTCGGCCGGGATCACCTCGACCTCGACCGCCCAGGCGCCGGCCTCCTCAAGCTTCTTGATCTCCTCATACACCCACAATGCTTCCTCGACGGTCTTGCCAACCGCGCGCAGGCCGCCGGTCCAGGTGCTTCTGCGAGGCACCAATCCGGCGTGCCCCTCGACCGGAATGCCGGCCTCGGTGGCCGCGGCAATGAAGCGCGGCGACCACTGGCACATGATGCCGTCGGCGCCCAGTTCCATCGCCTGGTAGCCGATGCGCACCGCTTCGGCTTCGGTGGCCGCGGCCACCAATGGCACTGAAAACGACATGAAGGTGTTGGGGGCGGCGCGGCGGATCTCCGCTGCAAGCTCCGGGCGCTTCGGGTCGAAGCGCACCTTCATGGTGTCGATCCCGGCGGCTTCGGCGGCGGCCGCTTCCTCCACCGTGAACGGCAGGGTCTCGGTGAGCACGCGCGTGCCCTTGACATCGCGCAGGTCCTTCACCGTGTAGTTGCGGGTGCCATAGGCGCCGCCCAAGGTCATGACGCGCTTCAAGCCGCGCGCGGCCGCGTCGCGTGGCGGGATGCCGCCGTCGCCGGTTGCGTGGGTTGCCATGGTTTGATCTCTCCTCTGTGGATGCGGATGGTCGCGGCACCGATCGGGCCGGCGGCGGCAGATTAGCCTGAAGTATCGCCAACAGCAAATGCGCTCTGATCGGGCACGCGGTGGCAGGTGCGTCGGGCAAGGGCGAAACTCCCGACCTGCGGACGTGTTCAGTGTTCGCCTTACAAGCCGATTTGAGTGGCAGGACTGTAGGTGGCGCGATATTCGGTTTGCGGAAATCCGAGCATCAGTACTTCGACGCCGCCCGTGCCCGCCACCACTTCGAGGGCGGGATCATCGCTTGCGCTCCACAGGCAACTCCACTTCGGATACTCCACACCATTGGCCAGCAGGCTTCCGGCGGTGACGAAAAAAAACTGCCCGCCGCCGCGATCAGGGCCGCTCATGGTCCGCTGCTGCCGCGGCGGTACCCGCAGCACCTCGACCGTCGGCCCCTGCGGATCCGCGTTGATGGTCTGCGCTTCGGGCTGCACGAGTTTCGCCAGGTCGGCCTCCGGCGTGGTTCCGAGTGGTGCCGACTGGTAGTGCTTCTTGGGCCCGGGCTTCATCTTGTCGCGTGACTCGTGCACGTACAGCGGACCGTTATCCATCATCGGCCGCAATGTCAGGTACCAGAGGCCCTCGTCGCCCGAGGAAACCGGGCCGTAGCCGGTGTAGGCCCCCGCGTAATGCACGGTGATCGGCGCCACCGCGTTGCGCCCGACCGAACCGCCGCCATGCACCACGACCTGAAACTGGTTCTGCTCATGAAAGTGCGGAAGCACCACCTCGTTGGCACCCTGCTCGACCAGAAACGCCTGCGGTGAGGGCGATCCGCCTTCGGGTGAGCGCAGGTAATAGCTCTTCCAGACGCTGGTGCCATTGGGCAGCGCCATGTGCTTGCGCGTGGCAAGCATCTGCTCGTAGGTCGCGCCTTTGATCATGTCAGGGTGTCTCCGTTGCGACAGGTCGTTCAAACTCCCGGAATGCGCTTGCTTTGCGCGCCGGCCACGTTGCCTTGGGTTCCTATCGATACTAGCGTGCGCGGCTTCGCAGTGTCAACTTCAGGGAGCGAACTTCAGGGGCGAACCGCGTCATTGGAAAATGGATTGTTGGCTGCGAGTTGAATCGTCATTTGCAGCGCGCTGTGCAAGGTGGCGGTTGACCACACTAGACTCCATGCATAATCTCTGCACGATGGCTGCGGCCTTGCCGCCACGGCGTTTCGCCATCGCAACGGAGTGACCCGCATGAATGTCCACGGCAAAGCCACCGACCTCGCCTATCTGGCACTGGTTGTCGATCAACCTGAAGCAACTGCCGCGCGCTTCGAGAGCGATTTCGGCCTGCCGTGCCGCTCGATGCGCTGCGGCGGGTCGACCATTCCTGTGATCCCGATTGGCGCGACGGCGCTGGCACTGTTCGGACGAGGTGACCCGTTCCTGGGCGCGAATCCGCAAAAAGGTGTGCACCATCTGGCGCTGGCAGCAGCGGATCCCGAAGCAGCCGCTCGCGCCTGCGGCCTGCCGCTGGCAGGCGACGTTTCGCAAGGCCTCGAAGGCAGGGCACAGATCGCGTTGGCGCCGGCAGCCACCTGCGGCGTGCGGGTGCGCTTTACCGAGTCCCTCGGCTTGGCGCCGGCCCGCTCCGCCATGGTCGAGCGCATTGACCACGTCGGGGTGGCCTCGGTCGACAACCGCGCCGCACGCGCGACCTTCATCGATAAGCTCGGTTGCGTCTATGAAAGCGAGCAGACCGACAGCGAGGTCGAGACCATTTCGGAAAACTTCACCTCCGACACTCACCAGACCATTTTCCACACCCGTCCGTCGCGCCTGTTGGGCAGCATGCGGGTGAGCTTCATCACGGTCGGTGATTGCGAGCTGGAATTCCTCCAGGACTTGACCACTGGTGTGAACGTCGACGCCGCGCGCCATGATGCGCCAGGCGACACGCGCGCCGATCGCAGTGCGATTGCGCGGCATATCGCCACCCGCGGCACCGGCTTGCACCACCTCGCGCTCAAGACGCCGGATATCGACGCCGCCCTGGGCCGGCTCGGCAGCGCCGGTTACCGCCTGATCGACACGAGCGGGCGCCCCGGTTCGCGCCGTTCCCGCATCGGCTTCCTGCACCCCGCCGCGCTTGGCGGCGTGCTGCTGCATTTGGTCGAGCGGGAGGAGCTCTGACATGGCCGGATATGCGCTGAACTACCTGGCCCTGGTGGCACGCAATGTGGAGCCGGTGTGCCGCTTTCTCGGCCAGTCGCTCGGGCTCAAGCGCACCGATGTGATGCTGCAGGGGCGCCCGATTCCATTCTTCGGAATCGGGGCGTCGGCGATTGCGCTGTTCGATGCGGATGACCCCTTTCTTGAAGAGCCGCGCTTTCCCGGTGTGCACCACATGGCCTTGGCCGCAAGCGACCCGGCGGCCACGGCGGCGCGGCACGCGCTGCCGGTCTGCGCCAGCGGCGTCGGGCCCGGGCTCAAGCGTTTCGTGGTGATCGATCCGGCCGCCACCGTCGGCATCCGCACCCGCGTCGTCGAGCCGCTGGCGATTCCGGCCATCGATGCGCCGGCCTACAAGATCGATCATCTAGGAATCGCGACCAATGACAACGACGCCACGGTACGGGTGTTTACCGACAATCTCGGCTGCCCGATCCAGAGCACGCAGACCGATATCGAAATCCGCAACGTCACCGAAAGCTTTATCTCGGACAAGTACGGCGCGGTCTACCACGCCCGCCCGCCGCAGATTCTGGGCGGCTTGCGTGATGTGTTCATCACCGTCGGCGATTGCGAGCTTGAACTCCTGATGGACTACGACCCGGCGCTGAAGCCGAAACAGGAGTTGGGCCATGAGAAAGGCAACACCAAGGGCGACCAGAGCGCGATCGCCAAGTTCGTGGCGCGGCGCGGCCCGGGCCTGGCGCATGTCGCTTTCGCGACGCGCGATATCGATGCGCTTCTGCCCCGGCTGGCTGATGAAGGCTGGCGCATGATCGACCTGGTTGGCCGTCCCGGCGGTCGCGGTTCCAAGATCGGCTTTGTGCATCCGGCGAATTTCGGCGGCGGCCTGCTCATGCATTTCGTCGAGCCGGAGGTTGACGGGGGCTATGGCACCATGCATGGCTGAAATCCTGTGCCATCATGGGTGCTGCGCGAGGGTTCGCTTGCCTACAGGCTGATCGGATGGGCTGGGGTCAGTGGAGGCCGGCCCCGGCTAGCATCGACAAAGACGCAACATCTACAAAGGAGACCAAATGCAACAAGCAATCCGTAGTGGCCTGGCGGCGCTGGCCGTAGTCGCCGCATCGCTGGCAAGTGCGCAGGACTACCCGGCCAAGGGGCCGATCCGCTTGATCGTCGGCTTCGCCCCCGGCGGCGGCACCGACGCCATCGCGCGCACGCTCAATACCCGCATGGGCGAGATTCTCAAGCAATCGGTGCTGGTGGAGAATCGCGCGAGCGCCGGCGGCATCATCGCCACCGAAACGGTGGCGAAGTCGGCCCCTGACGGTTACACCGTGAGCTTCAACGTCAACACCCATGCGATCAACCAGGCGCTCTATCCGAAACTGCCCTACGACACCGAGCGCGACCTGCGCGGCGTGACCCTGATCGGCTCGCTTGGCCAGACCCTGGCCGCGCATCCGGGTGCCGAGGCCAACACGCTGCAGCAGTTTCTCAAGCTCGAAGCCGCGGATGCCAACAAGAAGCGCCTGATGGCCAATGGCGGGGTCGGCTCGCCCGGACACCTGGCCGCCGCGTATCTGGAGTCATTGGCCGGGGTCAAGTTCACCCATGTGCCGTATCGCGGCGCCGGTCCGGGCATCATCGACGTGATCGGCGGCCAGGTGCCCTACATCCTGTCGACCACGGCCGGCCTGATGCCGCATATCCGCAGCGGCAAGCTCAAGGCCATCGCGGTGACCTCGCCCGAGCGCTCGCCGCTGATGCCGAATGTGCCGACGATCGCCGAAAGCGGCTTTCCCGGCTACGACATGGATACCTGGATCGGTATGTTCGTGCCCAGGGCCACGCCGGCCGCGGTCGTCAAACAGCTGCATGAGGCCACGCTCGAAGCGCTGAAATCACCGCAGGTGAAGGAACGCGTCGAATCGCAGGCCGGCCGCATCATCGGCGGCTCGCCCGAGCAACTCGACGCACTGGTGGCCGAGGACATCAAGCGCTATACCAAGATCGTGCGGGATTTCGGCATCAAGGCAGAGTAGAAGATCCGCGTGGAAAGACCTGCGACCTGTAACAAGCCTCGATGCTGAAAATTCTCGGCCGCGCCAATTCGTTCAACGTGCGCAAGGTGCTTTGGCTGTGCGACGAGATCGGCCTGCCGTTCGAGCGCGAAGACTACGGTCGCGGCTTTCGGCCCACCAACACGCCCGAGTTCCTGAAGTTGAATCCCACGGGCCAGGTGCCTTGTGTGATCGACGACGGTTTCGTGATGCGCGAATCGCACGCGATCTTGCGCTACCTTGCAGCCAAGCACAACGCAAATTCCTTGCACCCGACCGAGCTACGGCAGCGCCAGAGCGTCGAGGCCTGGATGGACTGGGTGGCCTACGACGTGACGCACTCGATGCGCGGAGCCTTCCTGGGTGGCCAGTTGCAGGAGCCACCTTGGAAAAATGAATGGTTTGTAGCCCAAGGCCGCCTCGACGTGACAGCCCAGATGAAGCTGCTTGATGCGGCGCTCGGTGCCGAAGGTCCCTACGTGATGGGAAGCGACTTCAGCCTGGCCGACATTCCGCTGGGTCTGGTGGTGAACCGCTGGTTTTCGCTGAAGGACGTCAAGCGACCTGCGTTTCCAGCGCTGGCTGCCTACTACGAACTGCTCAGCGAGCGACCGGCCTACCGTGCACATGGCCGCAATGGCCTGCCCTGATGTGTTTGGGGCGTTGCGCAAGCTTCTTGGTGCAGTCGCCCGCCGCAACGCGATGGGCTTGCGGCGAGCTGATGGCGGGCTTGGCAGATGGCACCGCCTGCGCGCGGCTTGACAATCGAAAACATGCTCAAGATACTCGAAGCCGGGTCGGGGGCGACCCGTCCGACGTTCATTCCTTGCGGAGCGCACAAGATGCGAATGTACAGATATCTTCTCGGACTGGCGCTTGCCCTGTCATCGGCGCTGCCGGCGATGGCGCAGGAGGCCTATCCAAATCGGCCGGTGCGCTGGGTCGTGCCGTTTCCGCCCGGCGGCCCGACCGACACGCTCTCGCGCGTCCTCGCTGCAAAGCTCGCGGACCAGTGGAGCCAGAATGTCATAGTCGAAAACCGGCCCGGCGCCGGTGGCGCGATCGGGTCGGAGTTTGTCGCCAAGGCAGCGCCCGACGGCTACACCATCATGCTCGGCACGCAGAGCACGCACGCTTCGAATGCGATTTTCTTTCCGGCCATGCCGTTCGATCCGCTCAGGGATTTTTCGCCGTTGACCTTCATCGGCACCTCCTGCTTGGCGCTCCTGGTTGCACCCGGGGTTCCCGCAGGCACGCCGCGTGAACTCATTGAATGGATAGTCAAGCAGAACGGCGCTGCAAGCTACGCCTCCGCTTCCGCGGGGAGCTCGCAGCATGTCGCGGGCGAGCTGATGCTCAAGCGTGCGGGGGCCAGAGCGACGCACGTGCCGTACCGGGGCAGCGCCGCCGCCCACCCCGATCTCATGAGCGGCCGGGTTGCATTCATGTTCGACAACCTGCCGACGGCACTCCCGCTTGCCCGCGCCGGCAAGGTCAAGGCCATCGCCCAGACCTGTGCGGTGCGCTCGCCGTCAGCCGCCGATATGCCAACCATGGTGGAAGCCGGTTTCGCCGACTTCATCGTCGAAGGCTGGTACGGCATCTTCGCACCTGCCAACACGCCGCGTCGCCTCGTCGACAAGCTCTCGGAGGACATCAATCGCGCATTGCGGCAACCGGATGCGCTGGAGCGCTGGAAAATCCTCGGATTCGACCCGGTCGGCAGCACACCGGATGTTTTTGCAGCACGCCAGAAAGCCAGTTTCGGCTACTGGAAGCAGATGATCGAATACACCGGCGTGAAAATGGAATAGGCGCGCGACCCTCCAACAGGCAGTGCACCAACTGACCGCGCGGCCCGCCGACATATTTGGGCTGCCGGGCCGCGGCTGCCTTGCAATCGTGCTTCCCGCGGACATCGTCGCTTTCGATCCGGCCACCGTCGGCGCAGGTCCACTGGCGCGGGCGCATGACCTGCCATGACCGCTGACAGTCCCTTTAAAAATGGGACAAGTCGTAGAACACGACGCCTTACGCGTAGCCCACACCCTGCGTATTGACGTAAAGCGAATACACCGAAGTGCTGGCCGCCATGAACAGGCGGTTGCGATGGGCCCCGCCAAAGCACAGATTGGCGCAGCGCTCCGGCAGGTCGATGCGGCCGATCAGCTTGCCCGCCGGATTGAAAACATGCACACCATCGAGGCCCGCCTGCCCCATGCCCCAGCCGCACCAGAGGTTGCCATCGATGTCGCAGCGAAAGCCGTCGGGTGTGCCCGGGCCGGCATCGATCAACACGCGCCGGTTGGCAAGCTTGCGGCCACCGATCACATCAAAGGCCAGGATCTTGCGCGGCACCGCGCGTGACTCGACCACATAGAGCAGCGACTCGTCGGGCGAGAACGCCAGGCCGTTGGGCTGGTTGATGCCTTTGGCTACGACCGTGATCGAACCGTTCGCATCGATGCGATACACATTGAAAGGCAGTTGCGGCGTGTCCTTCTCGCCTTCGTAGTAGCCGCCGATGCCGAACACAGGGTCGGTGAACCATATCGAGCCGTCGGACTTCACCACCACGTCGTTGGGTGAATTGAAGCGCTTGCCCTGGTAGGCGTCGGCCAGCACCGTGATGCGCCCGTCGTGCTCGGTGCGCGTGACCCGCCGCGACAGGTGTTCGCAGGTGACGATGCGCCCCTGGCGGTCGCGCGTATTGCCATTGGCATTGTTGGACGGCTTGCGGAATACGCCGACGGCGCCGCTCTCCTCATCCCAGCGATACATGCAGTTGCCGGGCACGTCGCTCCACACAAGGGTACGCGAGTCACCCAGCCACACCGGGCCCTCGGCCCAGCGCATGCCATGTGCGATGCGTTCGACCTTGGCGAGCGCCAGACGATAGCGCTCGAACGAGGGGTCGAGGACGACGATGGAAGGGTCGGGGTAGCGTTGCGAGGATTGCCAGTCGGACATGCCGGGGTTCCTTTTGGAGCGTTTGATGGAAAGCCTTGTGCGCACGAGGTCGTGGGTGCTGATGGAGGCGACCGCAGCAAAACAGTGTACTGAATGTGCCGCCAGCGCGCCCGATTGCGCTTGCTCCCACATGGTTGCTGTGGATTGGCCGAGGCCATCTGCGCCTGCCCCAGGCCCGCGCGCGGCCATTTGTGCACGCTGTCGGGCGGCATCTTGCGGAAGACTTAAGCGCAGCCCCGCGAACATGCCAACGGCAGCCAGGGTAACGATTTGCGCTAATTAGGTAAAATATCTAAAGAGGCAACTTATTATAAAAAATGGCCTATTTGTCCTATACTTGCAGCATCCATCCAACATCGCATGGGAGTCCAACATGACCGCCACCGCATTGCATGCTGCCGACGCCAGATTCGCCCAGATGCGGCGCAAGCCCGTTTCAGACGTCAAGCGCTACGGCTGGCGTGGCGTGATGAAGAGCGTCGGCGCCGCCGGCAAGCTGCTGATGACCAACCACGATCAGCCCGAGGCCGTGATCTTGTCACTGCAGGAGTACCGTTTGCTCTCCGAATTGGCCGAAAGCGCGCTGCGCGTCAACCAGAGCAAGCTTGCGGCGCTGAGTCAAGCCTTTGATGCCGAGTTGGCGGTACTCAAACAAGATGACGCTGGCGACCGGCTGCGCCAGGCCTTTGGCGCACCGCTGGCCTTGCATGGCAAGGTCATCGCGGGCCGCAGCTACTGATCGGCGCATGGCCCCCCAACGCCCAACTGCCCCGACCGTGCGGCCGAAGGCGGGGGCGAGGCCTGCGGCGCGCGTGGCGACCCGGCCAAAGGCTAAAAGGCCCGTATTGCTGGTACTGGCTGGTGTCAACGGCGCGGGCAAGAGCTCCATCGGCGGCAACGTGATGCTGCGCGCTGCCGGCATGGCCTGGTTCAACCCGGACACTTACACACGCTTGCTGATGCAAGGTGGCCTGGCCCTGGAGCAAGCCAATGCGCAGGCATGGCAACACGGTGTGGACTTGCTCGATCAGGCTGTGGCGGCGGGTCACAGCCACGCGTTCGAGACCACCCTGGGCGGCGCCACGATGACGCAAAGGATCGCGCAAGCTTCAAGTACGCATGACGTGCTGATTTGGTATTGCGGCTTGTCATCCCCTGAACAGCACATCGCTCGCGTGGCCATTCGGGTCGCGGCCGGTGGTCATGCCATCCCCGAGGCCAAGATACGCGAGCGCTGGGTCCATGCGCCGCTCAACCTCATCGGGCTGATGCCGTGTTTGAGCGAATTGCGGGTCTTCGACAACAGCGCCGAGGCCATGCCAGGGCAGCCGGTCGATGATCCGCAGCCGGTCTTGCACCTGCGCGCCGGCGTCGTGCAGTTTCCGGCGACGCTGGCGGACCTTGAGCGCACACCTGCCTGGGCCAAACCGATCGTCAAGGCAGCCCGCGATCTCGCGAGGCGGTGAGGTGGGCGTAACAGGGCGCGCGCCATTGGCGGGCGCAGCGAACCCCAAGGTCGATGGGGCCGACAGATTGCCTGCCGGGTTGGATACGTGCACTCCATCCAGACCCGCCTGCCCCATGCGCTAGCAGATCGGGAATGCGCGCATGGGCATGAATCACCAGCGTTCTCAAATTGTCTTATATATAAGACTATGAGTTGTTAGAAAAACAAAAAAGCGCACATTCATCAATCCTCTTGCACATGGCGCGAAGCCAAGGTCGCGCGCACGTTCTGCTTCCCAACCGCGAAAATAGTTGTTGACAAGCGATTTCGGCTTTTGTACGATTACCCATATATGATCTATTGATTTATTAGTAAAACATTAAGTCCCAAACGAAGTATGCGCTGCCAACCAAGCCATTCCTGGCTTGCCGGTGCAGAAGCTTGCACCGATACCGGAAGCAGTCATGAGCGAAACCGATCCCGACCGCTACACCGTGCCAGGCCTCGAGCGGGGCCTGCGCATCCTCGGTGAATTCAGTCGTGAGGAACCGGTTTTGACCGCGCCTGAATTGGCGCGCCGCCTGGGCGTGCCGCGCTCGACCGTGTTTCGCCTGCTGGTTACGCTCGAATCCATGCGTTTCGTCGAGCGCACGCCCGACGGCCGTGCCTACCGCCTGGGCCTGGCGATCCTGCGCCTGGGCTTCGAATACCTGGCCTCGCTTGACATGGTCGAACTCGGCCGCCCGCTGCTCGACGGCCTGCGCGACGAAACCGGCTATGCCGCCAGTCTCGTGGTGCGCGACGGTCGTGACGTGGTCTACCTGCATCGTTCCGCCTCGCGCGCGCCTTTCGCCACCGCGGTCTCCGTCGGCACACGCCTGCCGGCGCATGCCACCGTGTTCGGTCACATTCTGTTGGGCGACCAGTCGCTGGCCGCACTGCGCGCGCTGTATCCGGAATCACAGCTGGAAAGCCGCAGCCGCGAGACCCCGCGTGACACGGCCGCGTTGTTCGAGCAAGTGCAGCAGGTGCGCAAGCGTGGCTGGGTGCTGGCGGCAGGCTTTTTCGAACCGCATATCTGCACTGTCGCCGCGCCCGTGCGCGGCCAGGACGGGCATATCATCGCCGCCATCGGACTGACCGTTCCCGGCGCCGAGATCGCGGCCGACAAGCGTGCGGCGCTGGTGGCGCAGGTGTGCGGCGCGGCGGCGCAATTGTCGGCCCTGCTTGATTACCGGCAGCAGCCGGATGCCGAATCGCCACCGGCCAAGTTGCGTGTGGTCGGGGCCAAGGCATGAGAGTCCCGCACGGCATCGGCTCCACATTGTTCAATCCGCATAGAAAGCTCCCATGAAAGTGTCCGTCGGCCATGTGATTGCCGCCTTCCTCGAACGCTGCGGGGTCAAGGCTGCCTATGGCGTGATTTCCATCCACAACATGCCGATTCTGGACGCCATGGCCGCGCGCGGCGCGATCCGCTTTGTCTCCGCGCGCGGCGAGGCCGGTGCCACCAGCATGGCCGATGCCTGCGCGCGCAGCACCGGCACCCTGGGGGTATGCATCACCAGCACCGGTACGGCAGCCGGCAACGCCGCCGGCGGCATGGTCGAGGCGCTCACCGCCGGCACCCCGCTGTTGCACATCACCGGCCAAATTGAAGCGGCCTATCTCGATCGCGACATGGCCTACATCCACGAGGCGCCCGACCAGCTATCCATGCTTAAGGCGGTGTCCAAGCAGGCCTGGCGCGTGCGCAGCGCCGACACCGCGCTTGCGACCTTCAAGCAGGCGGTGCGGGTTGCGCAAAGCGCGCCTGGCGGGCCGGTCAGCGTGGAAGTGCCGATCGACATCCAGGCCGAATTGATCGAACTGCCCGACGACCTTGAGCCCTTGGCTCCGCTTACGGCCGTGCCGGCTTCGAATGACGTGGCTCGCCTGGCCGATGCGCTGGCGCAGGCACGGCGACCGTTGTTGTGGGTCGGCGGCGGCGCGCGTGGCGCCGGGCCGGCGGTCGCGCGCCTGGTCGCCATGGGCTTCGGTGTGGTCAGCAGCACCCAGGGGCGCGGCATCGTCGCCGAGACCCACGCGCAATCGCTCGGCGCCTACAACGTGGCGCCGCCAGTCGAGGCCTTCTACGCCACCTGCGATGCCCTGCTGGTGGTGGGTTCGCGTCTGCGCGGCAACGAGACTTTGAAGTACCAGCTCAAGCTGCCGCAGCCCCTTTACCGCATCGATGCCGATCCCGGCGCCAATGGCCGTTGCTATCCGAATGCGCAGTTCCTCTGCGGCGATGCCACCCTGGCATTGAACGCGCTGGCCGACAGGCTCGAGGGCCGGATGAAGGTCGATGGCAGCTTCGCCGCCGACCTGCGTCGCGCCCACGACAAGGCAGTCGCCAGCCTGCGCGACGGCCTCGGACCATATGCCCTGCTTGTCGACGCTGTGCAGGCCGCCGCCGGCAGCCAATTCAACTGGGTGCGCGATGTGACGGTATCGAACAGCACATGGGGCAACCGCGAACTGCGCTTGGCCCAACCCCGTGCAGGAGTGCATGCGCTGGGCGGCGGCATCGGCCTGGGCCTGGCGATGGCGATTGGCGCGGCAACAGGTGCGGCGGCCTACGCCAGTGGCCACAAAACCCTGCTCCTGGCCGGTGACGGCGGCTTCGTACTCAACCTGGGCGAACTGGCCTGCGCGGTGCAGGAGGCCGCAGACTTCACCGTGATCCTGATGAACGACCGGAGCTACGGCGTGATCAAGAACATCCAGGATGCCCAGTATGGCGGGCGCCGCGTCTATGCCGAACTGCACACACCCGACTATGCCTTGCTGGCGCAATCGCTCAAGTTCGAACACCGGCGCATCACGAGCCTGACCGAGGCGCCCGCGATGCTGGCCGAACTGGCGCGCTTTCCCGGCCCGAAGATGCTCGAGGTCGACATGCTGGCGGTGGGTGCCTTCAAGACCGCGTTTGCGGGTCCGCCGGTCAAGGTGTGACATGAACGACCCGCTCAAGCAACAACTGCCCCTTGCCGACCTGCCGATCTGCGTCGCCGGCGAATGGCGGCGCGGGCGCGGCCATGCCTACGCCAGCATCTATCCGGCCGACGGCAGCGTCAGTGCCGAGTTGCATGCCGCCAGCGCCGCCGACGCCAGCGAAGCAGTCGAGCGAGCAAATGACGCGTTCCGCCGCACCGATTGGGCCGCCCGCAAACCGCACGAGCGCGCGCGGGTGCTGTACCGGGTGGCCGAAGGCATCCGTGCGCGGCGCGAAGAATTGGCGCAGTGGCAGCGGCGCGACAACGGCAAGCCGATCAACGAGACGCGTGCCCTGGTCGACAGTGCCGCCGGCACCTTCCAGTTTTTCGGCGCCGCCTGCGAGACCCTCGAAGACCAGTTGACGCCGATGCGCGGCGACCAGCTCACCATGAGCCTGCATGAACCGATGGGCGTGGTGGCCGCCATCACGCCGTGGAATTCGCCGATCGCCAGCGAAGCGCAGAAAATGGCGCCGGCGCTGGCCGCCGGCAACGCGGTGGTGGTCAAGCCGGCCGAGATCACGCCGCTGATGGCGCTCGAACTGGCACGCATCTGCGAGGCCGCCGGCGTGCCGCCCGGCATCATCAGCGTGCTGCCGGGCAAGGGCTCGGTGGTGGGCGATGCGCTGGTCAGGCATCCACTGGTGCGGCGTGTCTCGTTCACCGGCGGCACCGCCACCGGCCGCGGCATCGCCCGTGTGGCGGCCGACAAGATGATGCCGGTGTCACTCGAACTGGGCGGCAAGTCGCCCACCATGGTGTTCGACGACTGCGATCTCGACCATGCGGTGGCCGGCGTTTTGTTCGGCATCTTCAGTTCCTCGGGCGAATCGTGCATCGCCGGCTCGCGCCTGTTCGTGCAGCGCGGCTTGTATGCCGAATTCATGCTGCGCCTGGTGCGCGGCGCGGAAGCGCTGCGGGTGGGCGACCCGGCCTCGGAGCGCACGCAAATGGGGCCGCTGGTGAGCACCGCGCACCGCGACAGTGTCGAGCGCTATGTGGCGCGCGGCCTGGCCGATGGCGGGCGCCTCTTCACCGGCGGCGCGCGGCCGCGAGGCGAGGGACGCGAGGCCGGCTGCTACTACCAGCCCACCATCATCGAAGGCCTTGCCAACGACAGCCCGATTTGCCGCGAGGAGATTTTCGGCCCGGTGCTGGTGGCCCTGCCCTTCGACGATGAAGACGACCTGCTGGCGCAGGCCAACGACAGCGTCTACGCCCTGGCCGCCGGCATCTGGAGCCGCGACTACAAGCGCGCCTGGCGCATCGGCCGCGCGGTGCAGGCCGGCACCGTGTGGATCAACACCTACAAGCAATTCTCGATCGCCACGCCGTTTGGCGGCTGGCGCGACAGCGGCATCGGCCGCGAGAAGGGCCGCCTGGGCATTCTTGAATACATGGAGCAAAAAAGTCTTTACTGGGGCATGAATGTTGCACCCTTGCCCTGGTCCGCCTGACACCGCAAACGCACCGCCTCGACATTTCGCAGCTGATCCCAACCGCCAGGAGCACCAAACCATGAAGCATGCTTTTTCTCACGCACTATCCCTGACCGCCACCGCGCTTGCCGTGTTGGCCGCAGGCCCCGTTGCCGCGCAGGCCTGGCCCACCGCCAAGCCGGTCACCATCGTGGTGTCCTATCCGGCCGGCGGCGATACCGATGCCATTGCACGCGCCTATGGCGAGAAACTCGCCGCACGCATCGGTCAGCAGGTGATCATCGACAATCGTCCCGGCGCCAGCGGCATGATAGGCAACGCATCGGTGGCCAAGGCGCCGGCCGACGGCTATACGCTGCTGTTCACGCCAAGCACCTTCCCGATCGCCCAGCATGTGCTCAAGGCCGGGCCCGGCATCGCCCATGATGTGGTCAAGGATTTCACGCCGATCATCAAGAGCGGCAACATTCCGCTCCTGCTCGTAGCCGCCCCCAGCGTCGGGGTCAAGGATGCCAGGCAGTTGATCGCGGACGCCAAGGCAGGCAAGGCCTACTCCTACGGCAGTCCCGGCTCCGGTTCGCCGATGCATATCGCCGGCGAGATGCTCAACAAGGCCGCCGGCATCAAGATCAACCATGTGCCGTACAAGGGCGTGGCGCCGGTGGTGACCGATACCCTGGGCGGCCACGTCACGGTGGGTTGGATCACCCCGGGCGCGGTGGGCCAGTACGTAACCTCCGGCAAGCTGATCCCGCTGGCGGTGGCCGAGCTTACGCGTACCAAACTGATGCCGACGGTGCCGACCCTGATTGAACTGGGTTACAAGGACCTGGACATCAGCGCCTGGATGGGCCTGCTTGGGCCCCGCGGCATGCCGCCCGAGATCGTGCGCTCGATCAACGCGCACATGAACGAAGTCCTGAAAATGCCCGATGTGATGACCCGCATGGCCACGCTCGGCATCGAACCGATCGGTGGCGACCCATCGGTGCTGGTCAAGCAGATCGCGGCCGATGACGAGCGTTTCGGTCGGCTGGTCAAGGAATTCGGCATCAAGGCGGAATAGAACTTCAGGCGGAGCGGTCATGAGCATTCTCGGTATCGATGAAATCACCTACGGCGCGGCCGATCTCGACACCTGCCGGCGCTTTTTCGCCGACTGGGGTTTGAAACTGGTGGAGGATGCCGACCGGCGCCTGGTGTTCGAATCGCTGAACGGCTGCCGCGTGCTGGTGGCCGACCCGGCGCACGCCTCGCTGCCGGCGGCGATCGAAGACGGCCCCACCCTGCGTGAAGTGGTGTGGGGCGTCAGCGACGCGGCCAGCCTTTCGGCGATGCGTGAACGGTTGCGCAACAAGCCCGGATTCATCGACAGCGGCAGCCGGATCGGCTGCACCGATCCCAACGGCTTCGCGGTGCGCTTCCAGGTCAGCGTGAAGCGTGCCGTGCAGGTACGCGGCACGCCGGCCAACACCTGGGACCAGCGAGCGCGAGTGGACGAGCGCGGCACAGTCTATGAGCGTGCCACCCCGATCGAGGTGGGGCATGTAGTGTTCTTCGTGCCGGACCTGGCCGCCACCGAGGCTTTTTATGCCGAGTTGGGCTTTGTGGCATCCGATCGTTACCCTGGGCGCGGTGCCTTCATGCGCTGCGCGCCGCGCGGCGGGCATCACGACTTGTTCCTGCTCTCAACCCCCGACGGCAAGCGCGGCCTGAATCATGTCGCCTTCACGGTGCGCGATATTCACGAGGTGTTCGGCGGCGGGCTTGCGGTCAGCCGCTGCGGCTGGGATACCCAGCTGGGCCCCGGGCGGCACCCGATTTCGTCGGCCTATTTCTGGTACTTTCGCAATCCCGCCGGCGGGCTCATCGAGTACTACGCCGATGAAGACGAACTCACCGAGGCGTGGTTGCCGCGCGATTTCGAACCCGGGCCGACCATGTTCGCCGAGTGGGCGGTCGATGGCGGCATCGACGGCCACACGCGGCGTCAGAAGGGCCGTCAGAACGACGGCAAGTTCCTGACCGACAAACCTCACTAAGCCCAAATACCGGATACCAGCGTCATGATCACAAACCGTCAAACCTTACTGCGCCGCCGCCTGGCCGCAGTGCTGGCCATGGTCGCTTGCATGCTCCCGCATGGCGCCGCGCAAGCGCAGCCCGTGGCCAAGCAACTGACCATCGTGGTGCCCTTCCCCGCCGGTGCCGGCCCGGATCTCGCCGCGCGCGTGCTGGGCGAAAAACTGGCAGTGCGCTTGTCACGCCCGGTGGTGGTCGAGAATCGTCCTGGCGTCGGTGGGCTGCTGGGTGCCGGCGCGGTGGCCAAGGCGGCGCCCGATGGCAGCATCCTGCTGCTGGCGCCCAATACGCTTGCCATCTCGCCGCACGTGTTGCCCAAGGGGTCCGGTGGCGGCATCGAGGTGCAAAAGGATCTGGCGCCGATCATCGCGGTGGCCACCACGCCGATGCTGATCGTCGCCAACCCGACCCTGGGCGCCACCACGGTCGAGCAGTTGATCGCGCTTGCCAAAGCCAAACCCGAGCTGGCCTTTGGCAGCGCCGGCAACGGCTCGCCGATGCACTTCGCCGGCGAAATGTTCGCCAGCGCCGCCGGCCTCAAGATGACGCATGTGCCGTATCGCGGCGTGGCGCCTTCGGTCACCGCGACCATCGGTGGCGAGGTCAAGCTCTTGTTCGTGGCCCTGGGCGGCGCCGCCCAGCATCTTGAATCCGGCCGCCTGCTGGCAATTGCGGTAGCCGAACGCGCGCGCACGCCGCTGCTGCCCAATGTGCCCACGCTCACCGAGCGCGGCGTCAAGGGGGTGGAAGTCAATGCCTGGTACGGCGTGTTCACGGCCGCGGCAACGCCTGCGGCGACCATCGCCGCCTTGAACGAGGCTTTCAATGAGGCGGTACGCCAGCCCGACGTACGCAAGCGCTTGACCGACGCCGGGCTGGAGCTGCGCGGCGGCAGCGCACAGGAGCTGGCCGAGCTGATGCGCCAGGACGACTTGCGCTACGGTCGTATCGCGCGCGACCTCAAGATCACCGCCGACTGATTCGCGCAGCCCGGATCACAAGGAAATCCTCCCGCCCATGTCCGAGTCCCGCAGCTTTGTCATCGTCGGCGCCGGCCAGGCCGGCCGCTGGCTTGCGCTGACGCTGCGCGAGAACGGCTTTGCCGGCCGCATCGTCTGGTTCGGCGACGAAGCGCATGTGCCCTACGAGCGACCGCCGCTATCGAAGGCGGTGCTGAAGGAAAACCAGGGCTTTGAGCGACTGGTGCTGCTGCCGGAGCCGAAGTGGAGCGAGCTGGCGATCGACTGGCGGCCGGGCCAGCGCGTGGTGGCGATTGATCGCGCGGCGCGCACGGTGCGCACCGCCGGCGGCGAGAATGTTGCCTATGACGCGCTGTTTCTCGCCAACGGTGGTCGCGCGCGCACCTTGCCGGGGCTGGATCCGCATCCTCGTGTAATGACCTTGCGCACCTACGAGGATGCGCTCGAACTGAAGCGCGCGATCGGCGCGGCGCGCCATGTGCTGGTGCTGGGTGGCGGCTGGATCGGGCTTGAAGTGGCTGCTTCCGCCCGCATGCTGGAGCGCGAGGTGACGGTGATCGAAGCCGCGCCACGCCTGTGCATGCGCACCGTGCCGGCCTGCGTTTCGGCGCACTTGCTTGAGAGCCATAGGGCGCGCGGCGTCAAGGTTTTGCTGGGCGACGCGGTGCGTGAAGTGACGCCTGGCGACAACGGTGCCAAGCTGACACTGGCCAGCGGCGCAGAGCTCACCGGCGACCTGCTGGTGGTCGGCATCGGCTTGATCGCCGCCGACGAACTGGCGGCCGCAGCGGGTCTGGCGGTCGGCAATGGCGTGTTGACCGACGCCCGCGGGCGCACTGCCGACGCTGCGATCTTCGCGGTCGGCGATGTCGCCAACGCGGAGCGCGCAGGCGGCACGCGCCTGCGCATCGAATCCTGGGAAAACGCGCAGCGCCAGGCGGTGGCCGCGGCCAAGACTGCTCTTGGCATCGCCCACGATACAGAAGCGGACGGGCCGCCGTGGTTCTGGTCCGATCAATATGACGACAATCTGCAGCTGCTGGGCTTGCCGGACGATTCGATGCAGGTGATCGAACGGCAGGTACCGGCCAAGCGCTCGCGCCTGTTCTTTTTCTGCGACGGCCCCCGGGTGCGCGCAGTCGCCGCCGTCAATGCCGGGCGCGATATACGGGTGGTGCGCCGCTGGATCGCGCAGGACAGCTATCCGGCGCTCGCTGCGCTGGTCGACCCCGCCGCCGATCTCAACAAGTTGCCGGTGCAGGCTGCCGGCTGATCATTGACAAGGAGAATTCATGAGCGATTGGACCACTGTCGGGCAACGCAGCCAAGTCGAACCCGATGCGCCGCTGGGCGTGACCGTGGGCACGCAGAAGGTCGGCATCTACGATGTCGACGGGACCCTGCATGCCGCCGAAGATATCTGCCCGCATGCGGCCGCCCTGCTCACCCAGGGCTTTGTGGAGAGCTGCGAAGTCGAATGCCCGCTGCACAACGCGGTGTTCGATGTGACGAGCGGCAAACACCTGCGCGGCGAACCTTGCCGCGACCTGAAGACCTTTCCGGTGCGCGTGGTCGGTGAGGAAATTCAGATTCGGATCACATTGGCTTGAACCAGGAGCTGCAACATGAACTTCAACCCCCACCTCAAACCGTGGCTAGCCGCGCAACCCAACAACGTGGCCGGCAAGGGGCGGATCGAAATGCCCGGTCAACAGCCCAACATCATCTGGCAAAACCGCGCGGCCGAGCCCAGCGCCTACGAGAATGCACTTGGCGATGTGCTCGAACGGGTATTTGCCGATGGCGCGGTCACCATTGATCAAGTGGTGGCCGGCCTCAACGCGCAAGCGTTTCGCACCGCCGAAGGCGGGCAATGGACTGCAGCTTCATTCGAGGCCGAGATGGCCCGCCTGGGCGCCTGACAGAAAGCGGAGAATCAACATGCAAACCACAATGCAACAGGACCCGGTCGCAAGGACTGCAGACCACATCCTCTCCACCGGCATTCGTGACCTGTGGTACCCGGTGGCACCCTCGTGGCAAGTACGCAATGCGCCGGTCGGCATCACCCGCCTGGGCGAATCGATCGTGCTGTGGCGCGACGGTGCCGGCCAGGTACACGCGCTGGAGGATCGTTGCCCGCATCGCGGCGCGCGCCTGTCGCTGGGCTGGAACCTGGGCGAGCGCGTGGCCTGCTGGTATCACGGCATCCAGATCGACGGCAGCGGCACGGTCAAGGAAGTGCCGGCCTCGGCGAATTGCCCGCTCGAGGGCAAGACCTGCGTCAAGAGCTATCCGGTGGAAGAGCGCGCGGGCGCGGTGTTCCTGTGGTTCGGCATCGATCCAGCCGCGGCGGCACCGCCGCTGGATCTGCCCGAGGAACTGGTATCGGACGAGTATTCGCATTTTCTCTGCATGTCGAACTGGAACACCAGCTACCGCTACGCGATCGACAACGTGATGGACCCGATGCATGGCGCCTACCTGCACGCGGCCTCGCACTCGATGGCCGATGGCGACAAGCGTTCCGAAATGAAGGTGCGCAAGACGCCGGTCGGACTGGTGTTCGAAAAGGTCGGCCAGCGCGATGTCAATTTCGACTGGGTTGAACTGGGGGACACCGGCTGCATGTGGCTGCGCCTGACCATTCCGTACCAGAAGAAATACGGGCCCGGCGGCAGCTTCGGCATCATCGGTTTCGCCACTCCGGTCGACGCCGATCATTGTCAGGTGTATTTCTGGCGCACGCGCAAGGTGCGCGGCTGGCAGTGCAACGTATGGCGCTTTCTCTACCGCAACCGGCTCGAAGGCCTGCATTGGGATGTGCTGGAGCAGGACCGCCTGGTGCTGGAAAGCATGCCGCCCAATGCGCGTGACCAGGAGTTTCTCTATGAGCACGACATGGGGCTGGCGCGGGTACGGCGCATGCTGGAGAAGCGGGCGGCTGATCAGGCCCGTGCGAAAGTCGCGCTGACACCGGCGTAAACACAGGCGTTGCCGGCCCCGGCGCGCCTGACAATCGAATCGGCAACGCGCGCTGGTGCGGCTAGCAGGAGAGCAAGCATGCAATTGGTTTCCGCCGCCGGAATGGTGGCAACTTCGGCGCGCAGCCTGGCGCCCTTCAGGTTGTACCAGCCGGCTTCCGTGGCCGAGGCGCTGGCCGCGCTTGCCAGTGCTGACCATCCAGTAGCGCTGGCGGGCGGCACCGACCTGGTGGCATGTTTCAACGAGGGTTTGAATCCGCGCGCGATCGTGGATCTGGCACGGGTGGAAGAATTGCGCGGCATCGAAGCGGATTCGCATTTGCTCGATATCGGCGCCGCCGTCACCCACGGTCTGGGCTGCACGCACGGCGCAGTGCTGGCGCGCGCGCCGGGGTTTGCGAAGGCCTGGGAGCGCATCGCCAACCCGCGCATCCGCTTCACCGCCACCCTGGGCGGCAACCTGATGGCGCGACGCGCCCGATACGAGGGACCGGTGTTGCTCACCGCGCTCGGGGCCAGCCTTGAATTCGCCAGCGCTTCCGGTTCCCGCAGCTTGACAGTGCCGGACCTCTGGGCCGGACGCGCACCGCCGCGGTCGCTTCTCACCAGGATCCGCATCGACACCACCGATCTGCTCTGGTACGGCTACGAGCGTTCGATGCGCCCGCTGATCACGCTGGCGACCAGCCTTTCTCGCAATGCCGGCGGCCTGCTGCTGCGCTGCGCCGTGGCGACCGAGTACCTGCCTCCGGTGGTTCTTGAGTTGGCGCTGCCGGCTGCCGATCTGGCGCAGGTGGCGGCAGTGGCGCGCAACGTCGCGCACGATGCGTTCGCGCAGTTGCCGGCGTCGTTCGCGGACCCGGTGGTCACCCATTCCTATGCGGTTGCCGCAGGCGCCGCCCTGTTGTCGCGCCAACTTGCAGGAGCCGCCCATGGCTGATACCCCGATTGCTGTCACTGAAGTTGCGCTGAAGTTCACCCTCAACGGTCGCGCCACGCAATGCACGGTGCCGGTGGCGCGCACCCTGGCCGACCTGTTGCATGACGACCTTGCTCTTACCGGCACCAAGCTGGGTTGTTCGCGCGGCGTGTGTGGCGCCTGCGTCACCCTGATCGATGGCGAGCCGGCCGCCAGTTGCTCGACCTTCGCATTCCAGGTGCAGGGGCGCGAGGTGCTCTCCATCGAAGGGCTTGCAACGGACGGGCGCCTGCATGCGATCCAGCAGGCCTTTGTCGAACGCAGCGCCTTCCAGTGCGGCTACTGCACGGCAGGGATGGTGCTGCTGACCAAGGCGCTGCTGGACCGTCATCCCGCGCCGGACCGTGAAACGATTGTCGAATGGATCAGTTCCAACGTGTGCCGCTGCACCGGCTATGCGCTGATCATCGAGGCGGTCGAACAAGCGGCGCAGGTCCTGCGCGAAGAGGCGGCAGCATGAATGCGCCATTGCTGCAGGTCGGCATGGCGCTGCCGCGCCGTGACGCACATGAGAAGGTCGGCGGCCGCGCAGTCTACGGCCCCGACATCGTCCTGCCCGGCATGCTGCACGCGAAGCTTCTGCGCAGCCCGCGCGCCCACGCGCGAGTGGTATCGATCGATGCAGCCGCCGCGCGTGCGCTGCCCGGCGTGCGCGCGGTGCTCACGCGCGACGACATCGCCGCCGGAACCATGCCGGTATACGGCTATTTCATCAAGGATCAACCGCTGGTGGCGCAGGAAACGGTGCGCTACATCGGCGACATCGTGTGCGCGGTGGCCGCCGACAGCGAGGCGCAAGCGGTGGCGGCCCTGCAGGCGATCAAGGTGGTGTATGAGGACCTGCCGGTGGCTGCCTCGATCGAGCGCGCGCT
The DNA here is from genome assembly GCA_040382235.1 of Burkholderiales bacterium. Taxonomy (GTDB): domain Bacteria; phylum Pseudomonadota; class Gammaproteobacteria; order Burkholderiales; family JAEUOS01; genus JAEUOS01. Next base: position 33,502 of record JBEIFV010000006.1, on the reverse strand, counting down.
GGCCGACGACATGCCGGCCTTGTTTCCCGAAGCGCCGCTGGGCATCGTGCCGCCGTATGGCGCCGGCGCCAGCGCCAAGTTGAGGCCACGCAAGAACGTCTGCTACGAGTTCGCCTACAACACCGGCAGCGCCGACAGCTTCGCGGCCTGCGACCATGTGTTCGAGGATGAATTCCGCTTTTCGCGCATGACCCACTATCACCTCGAACCCTTCGTCAGCGTGGCTGACGCGCGCCACGGGCGCATCGAGGTGTGGGCCAGCTGCCAGAACCCGTTTCCGCTGCGCAAGGAAATCGCGCGCATGTTCAAGCGGCCGGAGAACCGCATCACCGTGCATGTGCCCTACATCGGCGGCGGCTTCGGCTCGAAGAACAACGTCAAGACCGAGGCAGTCTCGGTGATGCTTTCGCTGATGACGGGCAAGCCGGTGCGCCTGTGCCTCACCATGGAAGAGGGCTTTCTCACCAACACCCAGCATGCGGCGATCCTGCGACTGAAAACCGGGGTGATGGCCGACGGCACGCTGGTGGCGCGCCACAGCGAGATCCTGCTGGACGCCGGCGCCTATTCGGATGCCAGCCCGCTGGTGGCCGAGAAGGCCGGCTACCGCATACCCGGCCCCTATCGCTGGCAGCATGTCGACACCCGCTGCGCCTGCGTGATGACCAATACCGCGCCGGCCGGGCCGTTTCGCGGCTTCGGCGGCACGCAGGCAAGCTGGGCCTCGGAATCGCAGGTGGACATGATCGCGCGCCGCCTCGGGCTCGACCCCTACCAGATGCGCATGCGCAATCTGCTCGAACTGCACGAACCCTTCATGCCTGGCGAAAGCGGGGTCGACAGCGACATGAAACTGGGGCTGGACGTGGTGTGCGAAGCGATCGGCTATCACGGCCGCAAGAAGAGCGGCGCCGGGCCGAAACAGCGCGGCATGGGCATTGCCGTCGGTTTCAAGGATGGCGGCGGGGTCAACAAGCCGGCGCAGGCGCGCGTCAAGATGTCGACCAACGGCGACATCTTCCTGCAGTGCGGCACCGTCGAGATCGGTCAGGGCGCGCACACCGCGCTGTCGCAGGTGGTGGCCGAGGTGCTGGGTACACGCGTCGAGCGGGTCAGCTTCGCGCCGATCAATACCGATTTCACGCCGTTTGATCAGGGCACCAACGCCAGCTCGGGGGTGGCGGTGATGGGGCGCGCAGTGATGCGCGCGGCCGAGGCCTTGAAGCGCCAGATTCTCGAATTCGCCGCGCAGGAAATGCAGGCGCCGCTGGCCGAACTCGGGCTTGAGGATGGCGTGATCGTGCAGGGCGGGAAACGTCAGCCGCTGGGGCCGCTGGTGATGCGCCACTTCGGCGGCACCGGTTACGAATTCTCGGCCGACGGTTTCTTCAAGCCCGCACTCGACCACCATGCGCCGCTGGAGGCGCAGTGCGTGTTCTGGGAAATCGGCTGGGCCGCAGTCGAGGTCGAGGTTGACACCGAAACCGGCAAGCTCGACATCGTGCAACTGGTGGCCAGCGGCGACACCGGTCGTTCCATCAACCCGCTGGTATGCCGCGGCCAGGAAGACGGCGCCGCGCTGATGGGCCTAAGCCAAGTTCTGTTCGAACGCATGATCTACGACGACGGCGGCAATTTGCTCAACGCCGACCCGCTGACCTATCGCGTGCCATTGGCCGAAGACCTGCCGCGCGCATTCGCCACCATCACCCAGGAGCAGGGGCACGGGCCGGGGCCGTTCGGCTCCAAGGGCGCGGGCGAAGCGACGATTCTGCCGATCGCCAGCGCGGTTGCGAACGCGGTGCATGATGCGATTGGTCTGCGCATCACCGAATTGCCGATCACACCGGTGAAGATTCTGCAGGCGCTGGGGCGGGCCTGAAACAGCGTTGTTCAAGGGCGCGGCGCATGGGCTGCTTGCCAAGCGAGAAGTCGGGTCCGGCCGGATACGTCCGACGAAGCTTTGGACTATCCGCGCGGCTCGATCACAAGCTTCATGCCTTCGATGATCTCAAGGACCCGCTTGCCGGAGAGCGTGCCGATGCGTTCGGTGAGCTCGGACTTGTCGACGGTGAACACCTGCGAAACGTTGACCACCGATGGCCGCGGCAGCCCGGCTTCGCCCTTGCGCAACAGCACGTTGCCGGGCGCTGACGCACGCGCCAGGTTGGAGGTGATCGCGCAGACAACGGAGGTGTTGATGCGGCTCTGATTGAACAGATTGTTCTGCACCACCACATGCGGGTGCCGGTATCCGGGCGCCGAACCGCGCGGCTCACCCAGATCGATCCAGAACACCTCGCCCTGCCGGATCACCATGCGTCGGCGAGCACCTTGCGCTGCTTGGCGCGCACCGCTGCCGGCCGCGGCGCGGCCGGGGTGTCCGCATACGCCAAGTTGAGCCTTGCCAGCAGGTCGCGGTTGCGCCGCTTGGCGATGAACTCCTCCAGCGCCTGGCCGATCAGGCCGCTGCGGCTGAGCTTGAGTTCCCGGGCGAGTTGCTCGCTGCGTTCGAACAGGCCCTGGTCAAGCGAAATGGCGGTTTTGACTGTCGGCATGCTGGGTCCTCGACTCAGAAAAAGAGGGGTTTCACATGATTATACCAATGGTATAACCGGCAGAATTGCCTTCGACGAAACAGCGGGAGCATCCTGGAACATCAGCGTTGCCTAGCCGCCACCCGCACCTTGTAGAGCCCGTCGAGCGCTAGCTCTGCGCGTTGCAACCGTTGCGTGATCGTCGGCATGCTCGAACCGGCTAGCGCCCCGGATGATCGGTCGTGGCGCACAGCGCGAGCAACACTTGCGGCGCAAGACCACCACACTCATCAATGCATAAGTGCAATGAATCCAGCTTGCGCAGAATGATGGTCCGGCGTCAATGCCGCCTCGATCGCGTTGTCCCCCATCACCACAAAACTCAGACAATCGCACAGACTCCACTCCTTGTCCGGCCTTTGTGCGAACAACTCGACGGCACGGCTGCGCAGTTCCGGCGTGATGGTGTGAATGCGCATTTGCGGATCGCTCAGCAGCGTGTCGATCAATGCGATGCCGACTGCGCGAAATCCGGCTTTGGCAAACGCCGCACCGACTTCGAACAATACCGCGTCAGTGGTTGCCAGTACACGTTGTTCGCGCTGCGCCAAGCCCTGCAACTGCAAGGCCTTGGCGTGAAACGCGTCGCGTGGCGAAAACAGGGTTATCAGATAACCCGTATCAGGAAACCACATCAGCGCATGGGCTGCTCGAAATTGACCGAGTAGTCAGCCGGCGCATCAATTGTCATGCGTGACGCCAATTCCCAGAGGCCTGGTTTGGCGGCGCCCTCGGCGCGAACGGGCGCTGGCCGCACAGTCACTTCGACTTCTTCCCCGGGCTCAAGGCGCTCATCGAAAATCACCACCCTGCAGCGCGCATCAACCCGCAGACGTTCCTTGATGACCGCATTCATGTGACTCTCCCACGACCTGCATTGATGCCTTCAATCTACGCTTGCCCGCTTGCCGAGGTAGGTGGCATAGAGCCGGTCAGGGGGCGGACTCTTGCTGTGTGAAAGTCACGACAGACAAGCGCCGATCCAATCATAGGGTCCATGAATGCGATTCCCAGTCAAGATAAAACGCAGTTGGAGTGGGCCAAGCCGGGGATCAAACGGCAATAGAAGACCGCATACAGGTATCGATGTGCGCCCGGCTTGCCCGACGACGGGCCGCACCGTCATGGACTGCGGGTATGCTGGCGTTGGCGCCGTATGGACGGCGTCCTGCATCGCACCGTGCCGCATTTACCAATGGAGAACCACCATGGCTCAACAAACTCCCGGCTTGCAGCAACAACACGCCCAGCTCGCGCCGCTGTCTTCGCGCTACATCGACGTCCCTGCGCTGCCCTGGCAGCCAACCCGCTTTCCCGGGGTCCAGATCAAGGTACTGATGGAAGATCCCGACACAGGCCTGCAGACCGTGCTTACGAAAATGGAGCCGGGTTCGGTGCTGACCGATCATCGGCACAACAAGATCGAGCAAAGCTGGATTCTCGAGGGCAGCCTGGTCGATCACGAAGGCGAAGCGACTGTCGGCAACTTCGTGTGGCGCCCGGCCGGCAGCCGGCATGTGGCAAGCGCACCGAATGGCGCGCTGATCCTCGGCTTCTTCCTTGAGCCCAACACGTTCTTCTGAGCACGTTTGGACGTAGCGCGGTCGCATGGGTTGGCATTTGCCATGCACCGGGATTGACTTCGTGCGCGCAATTGGGAATAATTAACCGGCTAGTTACTTATTTTTTCGCCACAGGATCCCGGTCTGGCGCCCGGTCGCAGGACTTGCTGCGGTGTTGGCGGCAGCCGCGCGGCGGTAGTGAACGCTTGCAGATCCATCCCAAGGAGTTGAGCGCATGAAATTCGGCGACTTTGCCAAGATCAAATCGTTGCAGAACGCCGCCGGCTTCAAGGAAAACCTGCAGCGCCTGGGCCTGGCCATGCCGTGTGACGAAACGGTCGAATCCGGCGCGCAGTCGCCGCTGGGCAGTGCCTTGCAGGTGGGCAAATTCACCATCGGCAATCGCTTTGCGATCCAGCCGATGGAAGGCTGGGATGGTCTGGAAGACGGTAGGCCGTCGGACAACACCATCCGCCGCTGGCGCAATTTCGGACTTTCCGGTGCCAAGATGATCTGGGGCGGCGAAGCGGTGGCGGTGCGCCACGACGGCCGCGCCAATCCCAACCAGCTCACCATGACCGCCGCCAGCCAGGCCAGCATCGCCGCCTTGCGCGACACCCTGGTGGCCGCGCACCGCGAGGCCATGGGTGACGATGCCGGCCTTGTGATCGGCTTGCAACTGACCCACTCCGGCCGCTTTTGCAAGCCCAACAGCAAGACGCGCATGGAGCCGCGCATTCTTTACCGCCACCCGATTCTCGACCGCAAGTTTCATGTGGCCGCCGATCACCCGCTCTTCACCGATGGCGAAATCCGTGCCCTGATCGACGACTACGTGATTGCGGCGAAGCGCGCCTGGGATTGTGGCTACCAGTTCGTTGACCTGAAGCATTGCCACGGCTACCTGGGTCACGAGTTCCTTTCGGCCAAGTCGCGCCCCGGCGAATTCGGCGGGTCGCTTGCCAATCGCACGCGTTTTCTGGCCGAGCTGGTGGCAGGCATTCGCGCCGAGGTGCCGCAACTCGAACTCGGCGTGCGTCTTTCGGCGCTGGATTTTGTGCCGTTCAAGCCCGATCCTGAAAACGCCGATCCCGACGTGCTGGGGCCAGGCGTGCCGGACGACTTCTCGAACTGCCTGCCTTATCGCTACGGCTTCGGTACCGATGAAGCCGCGCCGGTCAAGGCCGACCTGTCCGAGACGCGCGCCTTTCTGGAAATCGTCAAGGGTTTGGGCATTCGCCTCATCAACATCACCCTGGGCAGCCCGTACTACAACCCCCACCTCACAAGGCCTGCGCTCTATCCACCCTCGGACGGCTACCAGCCACCGGAAGACCCGTTGATCGGCGTGATGCGCCATCTTGAAACCGTGCGCGATCTCAAGGCGGCATTTCCCGACATGGCCTTCATGGGCAGCGGCTACACCTACCTGCAGGAGTTCCTGCCCAACGTGGCGCAGGCGGTGGTCCGTGCGGGTTGGGTCGACATGGTCGGGCTCGGGCGCATGGTGCTGGCCTATCCCGAATTGCCGGCCGATGTGCTCAGCGGGCGCGGCATGCAAAGAAAGCGCCTGTGCCGCACCTTCAGCGATTGCACCACCGCGCCGAGGAACGGCATGGTGTCGGGGTGTTACCCGCTTGATGCGCACTACAAGAAGTCGCCGGAGATGGTGCGGCTGACGCAGATCAAGAAGGCGGCGAAGCTGGCTTGAGGGGCGGCTGCCGCCTGGCAGCCGTGTTGTGTGCCCGCGCGTGAGTTGGCGCGACGCCGTCGGTGATTGACTTTGCTGGTGCGTCCAGCCACGGCGCTAGAATCGATACTCAGCCGCATAACGGAGGCGCACATGAGCGACATCAACCCAAATTCACTGGCGCATCAGCCGCCGCGCGTGACCCACGTCGACGACCACCAGTGGGAGACCATCCGCTGGCCCGGACAAACCGGCAAGATGATGTTTCATCCGCGCCCGGAAAATCCGACCGAGCCCAATGCCGGCATCGTGCGCTACGAGCCCGGTGCGCGCCACCCGTTTCACAAGCACGACTTCGCGCAGGTCTGGTACATCATCGAAGGCACGTTCGTCATCGGCGGCAAGACGCATGGGCCGGGCACCATGTTCTGCTATGCCGATCCGCATTACGAGGAAGAGCTATTCACCGAGACCGGCGGCCAGATGGTGTTCGTGCAGTACCAGGGGCCGACCACCGGTGGCCGCCCGATCTACGACGGTCGCTTCAACATGAGCGCGCGCAAGGCGGTCGAGGAAGAGCGCACCGACAAGTAGGCTCCAGTTCGTACGCGATTTCGACGGCGCTTGCCGGTTGTGTGGCTCGCAGCGCGCCGATCCCCGGGTTTAGATGCGTAAACGCGGCCGTGAGTGCCGGTTGCGTCGGGGCTGTGGCGGGTTGCGTACCCGTCTACCCGCGAATGCGGTCTTCGATGCCGCCAAAGCCGCCACGCAGCGTTCCTTGAGACTTCAAGACCGGCTACTGTGGTGAAAACATTGCCTGCAGTATCTTGAGCATCGCGGCCAAGGTGAGAGGCCGCAGCGCTCCCAGGCGCTTGATTAGCCGCGAGTGGTCCAGGGTGCGAATCTGGTCGAGCACAATCAGGCCATGCTTGCCCTGGAAACTCAAGGGGACGCGAAAGCCCGCCGGACGCGATCCGGTCGTCATGGGTGCCACGATCACGGTTCTCAGATGCTCATTCATCTCGTTGGGAGAAATCACCACACACGGCCTGGTTTTCTGAATCTCCCGGCCGACAGTCGGATCGAGCTGCGCCAGCCAGATTTCGCCGGTTTTCATCACCACGCCAAATCCCGGTCCCCTTCGTTGGCGAACTCCGGCCAGACAGCGATGCCTTCGCCGGCGGCTGCCAGTTTCTTCGCGTCATCCGCCCAACCTTCCCTGGGGTTGCGGCGCACCGGGCGAATCTCGATAACGCCGTTGCGGACCTGCAGGTCCGCCGAGCCCTCGAGCCCCAGCTGCGCCAGCAGGGGTTTGGGAATCAGCACCCCCTGGGAGTTTCCCATCTTGCGAATCGCGACTTCCATGGTCGATCCATCCTAGGCTCTTGATGTAAGCACAATGGTAGCACACTGAGGCATGCGGATATCCTGCCGCACCGATCGCGCTTGAGCAACATCGATCCAAGCGCGTATTCGTGTCGGCAAGAGCAGCGCGCGGGAGAATGCCGCGTCGTCAGTCCGAAGCTCTGCAACCCATGCGGCGGAAATTGCACCCCTCAACTCTCTTCCGATCTCTTGCTACTTGGCCGGCGTCGCGTCTGCTGGCCGGCCATGTCCAGGTCAGGCTTGGTCGTGGGAACTTTCCAGGCGAAAACTCGATCACAAGCCGACTCGACCAGATCAACACAGCGATGTTCTTGGGTAGAACCGCTGCACTGGAGATCGGCCTCAAAGTACTTCAGGGGCCCGAGCGCACGCACCTCGGACGACCTGGAGCGGGGCTTTGCAATGATGGTGCGCGAGCGCGTCGATGGCGTGATCGCATTCGCAGATGCTTTCTTTTTCTCGCAGCGTACGCGGATTGCCGGCCTTGCCCTCAAGCACCGGGTACCGTCGATTTATGGAAGCGGGCGATATGCCGAAGCCGGCGGCCTGATGAGTTATTGCGCGGATAACAATGACAATTTCCGGCGCGCAGGAATCTTTGTGGACAAGATTCTGAAGGGCGTCAAGCCCGGCGACATTCCCTTCGAGCAGCCCACGCGGCATTACATGGTGATCAACCTGAAAACCGCGAATCTACTCGGCATCAAAGTCAGCGGTGAAATGCTGTTGCGTACCGACAAGGTGATTGAGTAGGGCCTTGCATAGATGGTTTCGCGATTCACGTCCATCTATTCAGGGGTGACGCTGCAATTCCGGCCCTGCTATTCGATCACGCGGTCGGCGCGCAATAACACCGAGTGTGGAATATTGACGCCGAGCGTATTTGCTGTTTTCAGGTTGATCACCAGCTCGAACTTGGTTGGCTGCTGGATCGGCAACTCGCCCGGTTTCGTGCCCTTGAATATCTTGTCCACATAGCCGGCTGCAAGGCGGTAATTGTTTTCTACGGAGGCAGCATAGGACATCAAGCCGCCCTTTTCCACGAATTGGCTATCGGGAAATTGCGCCGGAACTTTCAGCTGATTGACGCGGTCGACAATTTCCTGGGTCTTCACGGAATCGAGTGGGCGAATTTGGGGCGTTGGTCGGCCGCTAACCCGCATGGATAATGGATTTGAGGGGTTTTCAAGGGGTTGCGAAATGGGCATCATGTTTGGATGGCTACCTCTCCAAAGCATAAGCGACGTCTTACAGATGCGTACGCTTTCCCAGGCTTCCGTCCGCAACCTACCATCCGCGGTATCTTCGGCGACCCGAAGGCCTGCATCGTCGACCTTGTCCGACGCTCAAAAAAACAGTCTGCGGTTGCTGCGGACGAGTCCATTCCGGCTGGTACGACCGGCGCACCCGTCGGGTTCGCGACCTGCCGTGTGGCGACCGGCGCGTGTACCTGGAGATCGAGGTTCGGCGGGTCCAGTGCAAGAGCTGCGGCACCGTGAAGCGCGAACAACTCGACTTCCTCGCCGACAACCCGTTCTACACCAAGCGCTTTGCCTATTACGTCGGCCGACGCTGCCGGCAAGCCTCGATCAAGGACATCGCCGAAGAATTCAATCTCCACTGGGAATCCGTCAAGACGTTGGAGAAGCAGTACATGGCGGCGCAATTGGCCAAGGCTGGCACTCCGGGCCCCAAGGCGACCGGCATCGACGAGATCTCGATCCGCAAGGGACACACCTATCGCATCGTGGTGAGCGACCTGATTCGCGGCCGGCCGATCTGGTTCGGTCGAGGACCGCTCGGAAGCCAGCATGGCGCAGTTCTACGCCTGGCTGGGCCCGAAGAAGGCGGCGGGCATTCGCTTGGCGGTGATGGACATGGAAACCGTTTCGCAACGCCACCATCGCGCACGCACCGCAAGCAGCGATTCTGTTCGACAAGTTCCACATCATGCGACACCTGGGCGAGGCGCTCGACAAAGTACGCAAGGCCGAATACCGACGCCTGAAAGACAGCGACCGGCAATTCATCAAGGGTCAGAAATACACCTTGCTTTCGCACCCGGAGAACCTGACCACCAACGGCCGTGCCAGCCTGAAGAAGTTGCTGAAGGCCAACAAGCGCCTGAACACCGCATACATGCTCAAGGAATCGTTCGGTCAACTCTGGAATTACGAGCGCGAAGGCTGGGCGCGCAAGTTCTTCGACAACTGGCGCGCCAGCCTGAAGTGGCAGCGGCTCGAGCCGTACGAGAAATTCGCCGCGATGATCGAACGTCATTGGGATGGGATCGCTGCCTACTGCCGGCCGGAGAACAAGGTGTCCCTCGGATTCGTCGAGGGCGTCAACAACAAAATCCGCGTCATCCAGCGCCGTGCATACGGGCTGCGGGATGAGGAATACATGCGCTTGAAGGTCCTCACGTGCATGCTGCCTCCTCTATAACGCCTCAAATTCGCCCACTCGATTCCGTGAAGACCCTTAATGAATTCGGCGTCCAGATCATGTCGGCTCAGTACTTGGGCGATCCCGCCGCCGCCAAGATGGTGCCGCCAGCGAAGTGGTACACCTCACCGGCACGTCCTCCCGGCCGCTAGGGCCTTGGTGCCCATGTGCCAATATTGCGCTTGTGGTGCGCGGGGGCCCGTCGTTGATGCCGCCGACCAGTTGTTGGTCAGTCTGCCAAACAGCATGCGCCATAACGTTGCTGGTAGCGGGCAACGCGCCATCGACGCAATGGACACTTGGCATGCGGCCGGTTGGGTTTAGCCTAAGCGGAAAATCGCCGTGCGCCGTCGAGCCAAGTCGAATGAACCTTGATTGACTGAATCATGTCGGGCGCCACCTTCGTCGGATCCTTTTCAAGGATCACCATGTCGGCAGCCTTCCCGACCTCAAGGCTGCCGCAAAGATGGTCGAGGTGGCATTGCCATGCGGCATCGACCGTAACAGCGCGAAGACCCTGCATCGGCGTGATCCGCTCGGCCGGATTGAGAACCCCGCCGCCCTCCCTCATGTCACGCAAGACCGCGTTTTGCACACACCGGAGAGGATCAATCGGGGTCACGTTGTAGTCTGAGTGGAGCGAAATGCGAAGTCCGCCATTGATGGCGGAACGGCAGGGGTCAAGGCGACCTGCGCGTGCAGGTCCCAGCAGACGATCTTGAAATGCCCGCCCCCAGAAATGGACATGGCCGATCAGAAAGGAGGGTGAAATGCCAAGTTTCTTCATCCTTGCAATCTGCTCGTCATGCAGAATGCTGCAGTGTTCGATTCGGTGGCGAAACTTGTGCCCGCTGTCCCTCCCGAGCACCTTTTGGAATGCATCAAGCACAACGTCGATTGCACCGTCACCGTTGGCATGAACTCCAAGTTGCCACCCGGCATCGTGTGCTTCGCGCATTACGGTTTCAATTTCCTCCTTGGTGTAGTTCATTGCGCCCCGGTTGCTGGAGCCAAGGTAGGGCTGGCGCTGAAAACCAGTGCCCGCTTGGTTCGATCCGTCGGCCCAGGCTTTGATGCCATTCAAGGTAAAGCGTGCGGACCTTGCGCCGGGGCGCAGGCCCATCTCCTGCCATTTTTTGAAATGGGTCGAGACCAGCATTCCCGCATAGCGGATTCCGGGGTCCCCCTTCATAACCTGATCGATCAGGGCAATGTCGCCTTCGGCGAAAAGGCCGCCAATGCCGCAATCGTGAAGCGCCGTACAACCCTTCGCTGCGGCATCATCGAAGTCGGCGCGAAGAAATGCCGCAAGCTCCGGCAATCCGGGAGAAGGCATCTTTGCCACGAAAGGCATGAATGCGCCCGGCTCTTCCAATCGGCCGGTCAGTTCGCCATCGGCGCCGCGGACATAACGGGACTGCGCGGGATCCGCGGTATCTCGGGTGATACCAGTCGCCTCGATCGCTTTGGTGTTCGCATACGCCACATGGCCGTTGGATTCGAGGACGAACACGGGGACATTGGGTGAAAGGGCGTCCAACTCACGCCTGTCGAGCGGCTTGCCCGGCATGATTGACGGATCGAGCATCTTGGCTTGCACCCATTCGCCCGGCCCCGCTTTCTTTGCAGCGTCGGCAATCTTCTTTCGAGCCTCTTGCATATCCTTTGTTGTGAACGGCCCGACGTCAAGCCACGGCCGCAAACCACAGAAATTTGAATGCATGTGCGGGTCGATGAAACCCGGCAGCAACGTCTTGTCGCCAAAATCGAGGACGCGCGTTTGCGCGCCTTTAAGGCCGAGGATGTCCGTTCTTTTTCCGGTGGCGAGAATGCGACCATCCCTTACGGCAATCGCCTCGACGCGTGCAGCGACTTGGCTCATTGTGTAAATGTTGTTCGCCAAGAAAATCGCATCGGCAGGCCGGTTGGCGGCAAGAATATTCTTCATGGCGTCGGCCGCCTGATTAGCGGCAATCGCCGGCCCCGCGATGCCAGCGGCGCTGGTCGCAAGCAGCCCGGCTCCCAGTTGACGAAGCACATCACGACGGCTGTGATAAGACGTCATGAACTTCATGAACTTCGCGTCGCACGCGTTACACATTCAGATCTCCCCCGGGTTTATGGACGGCAACCATCAACAGAACGCCAACTGGCCGCCTTGGTGCCTGATGCTGTCGGGCTCATTGACGCTATGTACGTAATTTTGACCCTGAATTGTAAGCAAGAAGTGTAAGCAAAAAGTTCAAGCGCAGACGAGCTAAGAGTATTATTTATCAACAGCCGGACCCTGTCACCGTACTATCGCCGCCAGGCTCGTTCCACTTTTGTTTGCAACCTATGGCCAACCCTGCCCCCTCCTTGGCCCAGCCGTCGTCCATACGTGCTGCGGCTCATTCAAGATTTTTCGCCGCGCTCGGGTGGGTCTCGGCCGATGGGGACGTGCTGACCCCACTGATTGCACTGGTAGACGCTTTGCGCCCGGAGCGCGCGGACGATGGCCCCTTGGCGGTGTCACGCTTCACGACACTATGCGAAGCAGTGGAAACCAACGAGGAGTTTCGCCTGTCCCTCCGCGGCCTGCTGCTGCAATTGTTCGCCCGCAAGAAGCAGATCAGCTTCTTCGCCGATAGCGGCATCCTGCCGAATAGCGGTTTCTTTTCCGAACTGTGGCGGCGCGTCGTGCAGCGGATCCTTCCGGCGATCACTGATGCCGCCAGCTTGCGGGATTGCGTAAACCTCATTTTTCACCAGCACGAGGACTACGTCTGGTTGGAGGCGGTACCGACCACGCTGAAGCTTCGTTTCTGGCGGGCGCTGCGGATGAGTGAAGCCCGCGACGGTGCCGCCCTGCGGGCAGGGCTCGGGCAGTTGCTCACTGCGACCGATGTTCTGGTGACCAGGATCGGCGCGATGGGTCTTGAGCCAGAGCTGGCACGCCTCTTTCCGCGTCTCGAAGAAGGTGACTCGCCTTTTCTCGCGCTGACGGTGGAAACACACCAGCTATCGGCATCCTATCGCGCCTATCTGAATGGGGGCGACGTACCCGCCGAAGACGAGCGACAGTTGCATGTGATGATTGAACAGTGCCGCGCGGTCATGGCAAAGGTTCGTGCGCAAGCCGCCACGGTCGGCACCAGCCTCGCGCTGACCTATCTGATACGCCGTCTCGAGCAAAGCCTGAACAGGCTCGACCTGATTGTCCGCATGCTCGCGATGCCTCTCCAGCGGGCTGAGGCTGGCGCGGATGGGCTGTCGCTGGTGGATCTGTGGGTTGAATTGCTCGGCCAAGCAGTTCAGGGTGAAGGCATGCGAGGCAGCGTTCGCGGGTACGTGCGCCGTACCATCGGCCTGTTGGCGCTGCGGGTCACTGATAACGCCAGCCGTACAGGCGAGCATTACATCACCTCTTCGCGGGGAGAGTATCTCGAGATGTGGCGCTCGGCGATGGGCGCCGGTTTGATCGTGGGGTTCATGGCGCTACTGAAAATCTATATGTCAAAAGCCGACACTGCGCCATTGGGTTACGCGCTGATGTACAGCATGAACTATTCGCTTGGCTTCTTGCTGGTGTATGCGCTTCATTTCACCATCGCCACCAAGCAGCCTGCGATGACCGCGGCAACCATTGCCGGTGCGATCAGCGAAGTCCGCGGCCGACTGAGCGACGTGGAGAAACTGGCGACCATGCTGATCGACGTGATACGCAGCCAGTTTGCCGCCATCTGCGGCAACATTCTCATCGCAATGCCCACCGCCATGCTGATCGCGTTTATCCTCGCACAACTGGCCGGCAAGCCATTCATCGATGCTGAGAAGGCCCATCACCTGCTCATCGATATCTCACCCACCGATAGCCTTGCGCTGTTCTACGCGGCAATTGCCGGCTTCTGCCTGTTCCTCTCTGGGCTGATCTCAGGCTATTACGATAACCTCGCCGCCTACGAACGGCTCCGTGAACGCATCGAAGCAACACGCTGGCTGCGCCGCATGCTGGGGACGGATCGCCTGCAACGCTTTGCGGCGTATCTCGACAACAATCTCGGCGCCTTGGCGGGGAATTTCTTCTTCGGCATCATGTTGGGGAGCATGGGCACCATCGGCTACATGACCGGCTTGCCGCTCGATATCCGCCATGTCACGTTTTCCGCGGCTAACGTTGGCTTCGCGTTGGTGGCGCTGGATTTCAATGTCGATCCTGCCCTCGCGGCCAAGGCCTTCATCGGCCTTGGAATGATCGGCTTCGTCAACCTTAGCGTCAGCTTTGCATTGGCAATGTGGGTGGCGCTACGCGCGCGCGGCGTGCGTATCAGCTTGGGCCAGGCAGGCGCGTTGGGAGCTTTGCTGCTGGCCCGCTTCAGGGCAAATTGGCGGCAGTTTTTCTGGCCTCATACAAAAAATACCGACACCCCGTAAATTTGGTCCTTGATTTTATTCCCGGAGCAAGGGGGATGTGAGGATGCGACAAGCGGGTACGATGGAAATGCCGCGAACGGCGCATCCCGCCGCGTTCTGAAACTTCCAATCAAACCGAACACGACCGGCGCCTCCACGCGGTCATTTTCAATCGGCGTTGGTTTGCCCATCCGGACGACAACAAGGCGCAACTGGTGGCCGGCCTGGCGCCACAAATCAAGCAGGGCGGCGAGGATTGCCGCTTGCCGCGCACCTACTGCACCGGCACCGCATCAAAGCCGTATGTCGGCTCCAAAATCGGCTTCGGTCTGCGCGATCAGGCGTCCTTCGCGGCAGGCCGCGCGAAACACATCGAAATCACGCTGCACCTGATCGGCGTAGTGCTTCGAGTACAGGACGATCGCTTCAGCGAACTGCCCGCGCCGTCCGAGATACGCGCTAATCTGCGGTGCCAGGCCACCCGCGCGGGCATGCGCGCGCGCGAGAATACGGCCGCATAATCCGGCGTAGAGACCGAGCAGGTTCTCGTCGAACGTCTCGATTTCGGCCGATACCTTCATGTCGCGCAGCTGGCGAAAATAGAAATGACGCCCCGAAGGCCCGGTGGAAGCGCCGAGGAACAGATCGCTCGATGACTGCATCATGCGCTGACCGGCAACCACACGCTGCCCTTCGTGCTCGAACGCCGACTTGCCAGCCGGCACGAAGCGCGCCAGCACCGACGGCACCGCCTCCTTGATCTGTAGAAACAACGGTTGATCCTGAGCGTCCGTCATCAACAGCACCAGGCAGCGCGTCCCGACGCTGCCCACACCCACGACCTTGAAGGCCAAGTCCTGCATGCTGAAGTAACTGAGCAATTGCCGGTGACTGGGACTCAGGTTGGTTAGGTACTCCTTGAAGAGCTTGCTGGAGAGCGTCTTCCAGTTGCCGAGCCGCACCCAATCGTCGTCTTTGTCAAATAGCGTGCTGTTGCCGTGAATGTGGAACAGTGCCGGGGGCGCATCGTTCATCACCCACTTACCTTCGACTTTCTTGCCCATTTTCGGCAGCAGGCTCCCGGCGGTGCGCCGTTGCGCTTTTTCGATACCTTTGGCCACCAGCTTGCGCCCCCCCGCATCGGTCGAATCCCTGTACATGCTCTCCATTGTGACTCTCTCGTACCAAAGGTCGAGCGCGCCCATGTGGGCATAGCTCGCCATCCAGGTCTGATAGCTTTCGATTGCCATCAGAACGACTGCGTCCCCGGCGCCCGCCTTGAAGCCCATGTGGCGTGCAGCGATCATCAAGCTGGCGGCTAGGCGCTTGATATCCCACTCCCATGGCCCCGGGTGCGTCTCGTCAAAATCATTGATGTCAAAACTCAGATTCCGTTCGGGCGTAGCGAAGCCACCGAAATTCATCAGATGGCAGTCGCCGCAAATCTGCTGGACAAGACCGGTGTGCGGTGTCTTTGCCAGATCGTGAGCTTGAATGATGGCGCTGCCGCGGTAAAAGGCGAATGGGGACGTCAACATGCGCCCGTATCGCAGGGGAACGAGGCGATCAACCCGCCCTGCGCTCGAGACCTCAAGCAGCTTGACAGGATCGCGGCGCGTATCACCGATGTCGTTGTGACTTGAGCGCAAGACCTGCTTGCGCAATGCGCGGCCGGCGAGGAAGCGTTGTTCGAGAGTGCTGTTTTCAGGCATCGCTGTCTCTTTTCCGAAAAGTGATACTTGGACCCGAACCCCAAGCTCGTAGGCTGAAAGCCCGCGCTCGATACGATTTCATGTCAATCCAATCGCACGCCGTGCCGAATGAGGATCAAGAGGATAAAAGCCTGGGGTGCCGCTCCAAGCCCGCCGCGCGCTTCGCGCAGAGAATACCTTCGACCCACTCAAAAGTCTGAAGAACACATCTTTTCAGGGGTGACGCTGCCAATTCCGGCCCTGCTATTCGATCACGCGGTCGGCGCGTAACAACACCAAGTGTGGAATATGGAGGCCGAGCGTGTTTGCTGTTTTCAGATTTACCACCAGCTCGAACTTGGTTGGCTGCTGGATCGGCAACTCGCCCGGTTTCGTGCCCTTGAATATCTTGTCCACATAGCCGGCTGCAAGACGGTAGTTGTATTCTACGGAGGCCGCATAGGACATCAAGCCGCCCTTTTCCACGAATTGGGCACCGGGAAATTGGGCTGGAACTTTCAGTTGATTGACGCGGTCGACAATTTCCTGAAGCAGGCTGATCGCGATGCCGCCTTGTCCCACCATGTAGGCATGAGCGCCCAATGCGGCGCCGCGTTTGAAGGCCTCTTCGACATCCTCCGGCTTGCGCATTCCGAACGCTGTTGTGCGCACGCCCAGGCGCGGGGCGACGGCCTCCATTTCCTTCACTTGCGATACGCTGCTGCATTGTCCGGCTCAAACAGCAGGGCAACATGAACGACGCGGGGAAACGCTTCTTTCAACAGTTGCAGGCGTTTGGCCGCCAGTTCCGTTGCAAGTGTTGTCAAGCCGGTCATGTTGCCGCCGGGGCGCCGCAGACTCGCGGCGAGGCCGTTGGCGACGGGATCTTGTGCGACCGTAAACACGATCGGGATGGTTTTGGTTCTTTCGGCAAGCGTGCGAATTGCCAATTCCCCCGTGGTCAGCAGGAGGTCAGGATTGGTCGCTACCAGTTCCGCAGCCAGTCCTGCAGAGGCCTGCGCTACTCCGTTGGCGTAGCGTGCGTCGATGGAGTAGTCGCGCCCCTCGAGCCAACGCAGATCGGTCATCCCTGTGCGAAATGCGGCCAGCAATGTGGCAGCGGCCGTAGCGATGCCGGTCGTGAGGAATCCGATGCGTCGCATCGAGCGCTGGGCTTGCCCTAATACCGGTAGAGAGGGCACCGGAAACCCGGCACCTGCAACCAGAAAATGTCTACGCCGGATTTGCATTATCAATCATCATTAACCTGCGAAACGTTGTTCAAGTATGCCCCAAAGCAGGGCGTCCGGGTAACACAATCTTTGCGGCCGATCGCGCCAACCGATTTCTCCGTGCTACCATTCCTACCCCGTAATACCAAGTGATGTGCGACATGAGCGAATCGACCGTGACCAGCAAGGGACAGGTGACGATTCCACAGGAAATCAGAAAGGCGCTCGGCATCCGGCAAGGCAGCCGGGTGACCTTTGCGGCGAAGAACGGGATGGTGCAGTTGCGCGTGCTGCATCGCGCGCCGGAAACCATTCAGTCGGGCTTCGGCATGCTGGGTGCGCGCGGCAAGCAGGTGCCGGCTGATTTCGATGTGGCGTCTTTGCTCGGCCCCGCGGAAGGCGGGCGCCGCAAGCCCGCGAGAGCGGTGGCTGCCACCGCCAAGCGGGCAGGCAAGCGCTGATGCTGGCGCTCGATACCAATGTATTGGCACGTTACTACGTCAGTGAAGGCGGCAGCGCTTCGACGCAGGCGCAGGAACAGGCGGCGCGTGCGGTGATTGAACGTGGCACGCAACTGTTTGTCGCCAAGACGGTGATACTCGAACTCGAATGGGTGCTGCGCGGTGCTTATGGCCATCCGCCGGTGGATGTGTGCCGGGTGTTCGATCACCTGCTGTCGCTGCCGCATATCGAGATCGAAGACCGGGCGGCGGTGGAAATGGCGCTTGCCAACCTGCGGCGCGGACTCGATTTCGCCGACGCCCTGCACCATTCTTCAAGCCGTACGTGCGAAGGATTTCTCACCTTCGACGTCAAAGGCTTTATCGGAAAGGCGCGCCGCCTGTCGATCACGCCACCGGTCCGGCTCGCCGGTTGATCTTCACAAACCCATCTGCCGCGCGATGAGGTTGCGCTGGATCTGGCTCGACCCGTCGCCGATGATGAACAGCCGTGCGTCGCGCAGCGCGCGCTCGGTGCGATGCCCGGGCACGAGGCCGGCAGCGCCCCACACGCGCAGCGTTTCGGAGGTCGCCGCCACCAGGGTTTCGGTGGCGTACAGGTTGGCGATCGAGGCTTCCCGCACGCAAACCTGGCCGGCGTCGACCATGGCGCTGGCGCGATGGGTGAGCAGTCGCGCTGCCTCGGTGCGCATCTGCAAGCCGGCCAGCATGTGGGCCAGTGCCTGCGAGTGCGCCAGCGCGGACCTTTCGCGCACATGGGCAAGCGCGTCGTCGATCGCCTGCTGGGCGCCGCCCACGCAATAGGCCGCCTGCGCCAGGCGCGCGCGTTCCAGCGTGCCGGTGATCACCTGCCAAACCTGGTGGAGTTCGCCCAGCAACGCCGCGCGCGGCACCCGCACGCCGCGGTACTCCACTTCACACAAGGTGCCGGCGGCGCGCATGCCGAGCTTCTCGATGCGCCGGCAGGTGATGCCCGGTGTCTTCGCGTCGACCAGGAATACCGAGATGCCACGCTGTCGGGTGGCGCCAGGGTCGGTGCGTGCGCTGACGATCAGGCACGGGCTTTCGGCGGCGCCGGAAGTGAACATCTTGCTGCCGTCGATGATGAAGGCGTCGCCGTGCGCGACCGCGCGCGTGCGGATCGCGGCGGCGTCCGAGCCGGCGTCGGATTCGGTGTGCGAGAACGCGAACATCATCTCGCCCGCGCACACGCGCGGCAGGATCGACTCTTTCTGCTCGGGGCGACCGAAGCGCAGGAGTGCTTCCCCCCCCCCCCAGCCCAGCGCACGGTTGAGGAATGACGCGATCGAAAGCGAAGCGCGCCCGAATTCCTCAAGCAACACCGTCACATCGGCGGCGCCACCGCCCGCGCCACCGTAGCGGGCGGGCACCGGCAGGCCGATGAATCCTGCGGCGGCCATGCCGGGCAGCAACTCCATCGGCGCGCGGCCGGCGCGGTCGGCTTCGATGAGGAACTCCGCTGTGAGTTCGCGCGCAATGTAGGTGCGTGCGGCGGCGCGCAATGCTTCCTGCATCGGCGTGAAGCTGAAGTCGAGGCCGTGAGCGGAGCTCATGCCAGCAAGCCCATCGTGCGGGCTACCAGGTCGCGCTGGCTGCGCGCCGCGCCGTCGCCGACCACGAACCAGCGCGCATCGCGAAAGTGGCGGCCGATGTCGAAATCCATCGTCAGGCCGTAACCGCCGTAGACTCGCATCGCCTGCGAGGTGGTGTTGAGAAGCGCCTCGCTGGCGGCCAGATGCGCCAGCGCGCTGTCGGTGGTAGCGTCGCCACTGCGATCCGCGGTCCATGCCGCACGGTACAGCAGGGTGCGCCAGGCGCCAGGCGCGCGGCCTTGAAATCGACCACATGCACCGTGGCCAAGCCGCGCGAGGCCCCGGCCTGCGGCGCTGGCCAGGTGATGCCGGGTGCGTTCGCATCGATTACGAACAGCCGCAGGCCTTGCGCATCGGCTTCATCGTGAGCGGCGATGATCAGGCACGGCGCGTCACGTGCGCCGCTGACCTGGAGTTGCTTGCTGTCGATCAAGTAGCCGTCGCCGCCCGGCAGCGCGCGTGTGCTGGCGACGCCGGCATCGGGGTCGCAGCCCGGTCCGGCGGCCACGTATCCGCAGGACCACGCGCCGCGCAGCAGTTTCTCGAACCAGTCGCGCCTGCGCACCTCGCCGCCCTGCCGCTTGAGCACCTCGCAGCCGAAGCCGGTGGCGCCGGCCAGGATCGTACTTGCGGCGAGCGAATGGCGCCACAATTCCTCGAACATGACGGCCATGTCGATGGCGCCGCCACCCAGGCCGCCATGGTCGGGTGGCAGCGCCAGCGCGGTGAAGCCCAGGGCCGCCATTGCCGGCAACAGTTCAGGCCCAGGCGCCAGGCCTTGCGCATCCAGTTGACGCAGCCGGGCCGGCGGCAGTTCCTTCGCGGCAAACGTCGCGACCGCCCGACGCAGCAGTTCCTGCTCGTCGGTGAATGCGAACTTCATCGACGATCGATCAGACGCGTGGCCTTGGCGTCGCGCGCCGGGTCGTAGATGTCGCCGGCGGCGGTGAGCTCGATGCGCGGGCGCACCCGCACCGCGCCCTGCGCGGCGTCGATCAGCGCCTGGGTCAGCGCCGCGCGATCGGCACGCGGGCTGGCCACGCGCACGATCATCTCGTCCATCGAGAACGGATCGGAGGCGTCGACGCGCGCCAGCACCACCTGGTATTCATCCACCCCCGGCACCGCGCGCACCGCTTCCAGCAGCGCGGTGGGGTTGATCAGCATGCCCTTGACCTTGAGCAGGTCCTTGGTGCGCACGATCGGCGGCACCACGCGGTCGCCGATGCGTCCGCAGTGCGGGCAGGGCCCATGCTCAAGGCTGACGATGTCGCCTACCAGGTAGCGCATGAGCGTGGTGCCGCGGCGGTTGATATGGGTGATGGCCAGCGCGCCGCGCTCGCCGTCCGGCAGGCGACGGCCGCTGTCGGGGTCGACCACCTCGTGAAAGATCACTTCCGGCGCAGGGTTGTGCCAGTCGCCGTCTTCATGGCATTGCGCCAGCCCGCCGCTCTCGGTCGAGCCGTAGCGGTCGAAGATCACCGGATTGGTCGCGCCGATTGCCCGCAAGCGCGCACGCATGTCTTCGCGCATCTCCGGCGAACTGGCTTCACCGGTGACACCGCACATGCGCACGCTGGTGAAATCGGCGCCCAGTTCGGCGGCGCGAATGATGGCGCGCCGCACGAAGCTGGTGACGCCCCACAACACGGTGGCGCGGTGGCGCTCGACCATGCGCACCGCATCATCGAGCGAGCGGTGCACGCCGAAGTCGCCATGCGGCGCGCCGGTGAGCGCCCCCACCACTGCCGCGCCCGAGGCATAGGCGTTGGAGGCCGAGCGCGAAAACGCGCCCATCGCCGTTTGCGTCAGCGGAAACAGGTTGGCCAGGATGTCGCGATCGCTGATGCCGGAAATCTCGGCCACCCGCCGCGCCTGCAACAGGTAGGCCTGGTAGTCATGGGTGGTGACATAGATCGGGGTCGGTTCGCCGGTGCTGCCGGTGGTGTAGTTCACCTCCCACAGCGCACGTTCGTGCAGCGGCAGGTCGGGGCAGTGCAGGCGGAAGGCCTCCGGGTCGGCCATCAGGTCTTTCTTGGGCGTCAGCGGCAGCGTTTCGAGGTCGTCGATGCTGCGAATGCTTGCCGGGTCGATGCCGGCCTCGGCCCAGCGGCGCCGATAGTAGGCGTGGCCGCGGGCGCACAACTCGACCTGGCGTGCCACCAGCGCATCCTGCACCCGGCGAATCTCGGCTAACGGCTGACGCAGGAATTCGCTCATCGTCCGAGCGCCTTCCTGGCCTCGCCCAGCATGCGCATGAACAACTCGTGCGCCGGCAGCATGTCACGGATCGCGCCGGCGCCCTGCCCGGTGGGGAAGTTGGCGACATCGAGCAGCCCGGCGGCCTTGGCCGGCGCCACCAGCGACTCGACGCGCATGCGTTGCCAGGGCATCGGCATCAGTTCCGCATCGCGGCCCTTCCAGCGCTCGGTGAATTCGTTTTTCAATACGCGGCTGGTCTTGCCGGTGTAGCAGCGCGACACCACCGTGCCATCCTCGTCGACTTCCAGGATGCGCCGCTTGTGGTTGTCATGCGCGGTGGCCTCGGGGGTGGCGATGAAGCGGGTGCCGATCCACGCGCCCTGCGCGCCCAGCACCATGCCGGCGGCGATGCCGCGGCCGTCGATGATGCCGCCGGCGGCCAGCACCGGCACCTTGACCGCGTCGACCACCGCGGGCACCAGCACCATGGTGGTGATGCTGCCGACGTGTCCGCCGGCCTCCATGCCCTGGGCCACGATGATGTCGACCCCGGCCGCCTCGACCTTGCGTGCCTGGCGCGCCGAGCCGACCAGGGACAGCACCTTGGTACCGGCGCGGTGGCAAGCCTCGATCATCCAAGCCGGCGTGCCCAGGCCCGAGGCCAGGAGCGGCACTTTTTCGTCCAGCACCACCTGTAGCTGGGCGCGCGCCAGCTCCAGGGTCAGGGGCGGTGGCGGCGTGCCCGATAGCCCTGCGATCCTGGGCAGCATGTCGCGCAGGAAATCGGGCAGTGGCGGAACCTGCCGTGCGCCCAAGTCGGGCGGTAGGTCGCCGGGGAACATCAGGTCCACACCGAACGGCCGGTCGGTGATGCGACGCACCGCGCGAATCTGCGCGCGCAATTCGTCGGGTGTGCAAAAGGTGGCGCCAAGCACGCCCATGCCGCCGGCGGCCGACACTGCGCCCGCCAGGGGTGCCATGGTCACGCCACCCATGCCGGCGGCGAAAATCGGATATTCGATGCCAAGCAAATCGCAAATCGGAGTGCGCAGCAGCACGGTTTCTCCCGGTGGTTCTGCGTTCGATCTTACCGGATGTGCTGCACCGCCTCGTGGCCGATCGCCCCTATGCGTGGTGCGCAGCGCGACCTGCAAGCCACACACAAGTCATATGGAGACAGCCATGGGAACCTTGTCCGAGTCAGGCATGCTGGCCATCGCGATCGGCGTGACGGCCGCGAGCAGCGCCCTGGCCCAGACCTATCCGGCGCGGACTGTGCGCCTGATCGTGGCGTTCCCCTCGGGCGGCCCGGCCGACATGCTGGCGCGCCTGTTGTCGGAAAAGCTCACCGAGCGCTGGGGCCAGTCGGTGGTGATCGAAAACATCGGCGGCGCCGCGGGCAACATAGGCGTCGAGGCCACCAAGCGCGCCGCGCCCGACGGTCACACGCTGCTGCTCAACGCGTCCAGCCACGTGATCAACGGCATCCTGTACCCCAAGCTGCCCTACGATCCAATCAGGGACTTCACGCCCATCACCCAGGTGGCCTCGTACCAGCACAGTTTCGCGGTGCACCCGGTAGTTGCCGCGAAAACGGTGCGCGAATTCATCGCGCTGGCGAAATCAAGACCCGGCCAGCTCACCATCGGCAATTCCGGTATCGGCACGCCCGGCCATCTTGCCGCCGAGCTGTTCAAGACCACCGCAGCATCGACATCATTCACGTGCCCTACAAGGGCTCGGCACCCGCCACCACCGATCTGCTGGGAGGGCAACTGACCGGCATGTTCAACAATCCGGTCAATACCCTGCCCTATACCGCGGCGGGCAAGATGCGCGCCATCGCTGTGACCGGCAAGCAGCGCCTGGCGGTGGCGCCGGATATACCCACGGTCGCCGAATCCGGCTTTCCGAATTTCGAGGCCGGCACCTGGTTCGGACTGTTCGGCCCGGCCAATGTGGCGCCGGCGCTGGTGGCGAAAATCCGCGCCGACGTGGTGCGCGCGCTGCGCCTACCCGACGTGCAGCAGAAGCTGGGCGCGCAGGCCTGGGACACCATCGGCAACACGCCGGCCGAATTCGCCGCGGTGATCCGCGCGGAACATGAAAGCTGGTCCAAGGTGATCAAGGCGGCGGGTATTCACGCCGATTGAGGTGCGCGATTGCGCCAGCCGGCGCGAGCAGCCTGATCGTATCGGCGATGATGAGACGCACGATGGTGCGCAACAGCCGGAGTTCGCCAGCGGCATGGATTTGCGCCCGATCCGGTTCGGGCGAATTTGCGACCAGACCCGCAGTCTGGTTTTCCATGGTTTTGAGCAATTTTTCCGCAGCCACGGGAACATCTCGAACCAGCACACCCAACTCGCGTGCACAAGTTGCTCGGGCCAGGCCTAGCTGCGCGCCCGCGGCCAATAGATCGTCGGGGCTTGCCCGGTTGAACTTCTTCGCACTGCCCAGTTGGATGGTCAGCGCCTCGTTCGGCCACGTGGCCTTTTCGTTGGCCATCGCCTTGGTCGCCCACACCTGCGTGCTGTGCATGTCATAAAAGGGGGCTATCTCCACGCCTTCGGGGCCCTGGATAAAGGAAACGTTCTTGAGGTGATTGTCGTTGTTGCCGATCAAAAAATTGAACACCAGCCAGCGATACAAGCTCAAGCGTGCCGCAGCCTTTGAGCGGCAATGTTCAATCGCACTGGCCAGCGCCGGCAGTGTGGCGCCGGTGTATTTGAACGCGCGCGATTTGTTCAGAAGCTGGCAGGTGTCGATGATGTGCCGGCGCCGTGTTGCGCCCGAGGCCCGGTCCGTTTGCCGATCAAAGCGCTCGATGAGATAAACCGGTTGCGGCACATACATGCGCAATACCGGCGGCACATTCAGTCCGACCAGGTTGGCTACCCGCATGCAAAAGTATTCATTGACCACCGAGGCGGCGTAGGTTTCGCCCGGATGATTCGGTTTCAGGATATGCGTTGATGGCGTGCTCGCCAGTGGCTCGTACAGGTCGCCGTCCTTGAAAACGACCAGAAGCTTGTGCTGCGCGCCGGCCACCGACATTTTTTTCGGCGAGTCGCGGGTCAAGGAACTCGCGGTCATGTCCAGAATGCGCTGGTTGAGCACCTTGAGTTCAAGCTTGCGCAAGCCCGTTTCCTGCGAAGGCGCTGTGCCGGACGGCAGCAGCACCAATGATCCTGCGGATTCGGCGCCGTAATAGGCGAGCAAGCCAAAGGCATCTTCCGCATGCAAGCTTGCTTCGGAAGTCAGGACCCTGCGCATCGCTTCCTCCGGCAACAGATTGTCGAAGTACCACTGCACCGGCCGGTCGCTGCCACCGTCGACGTGGGAACCCTTTTCACGTGCGAGGCAAGGGGAGAGGCTGAAGCCGTCCGCAGCCGCGATCCATTGCGGGTCATAGTCAAAACGCCAAAGGTCGTCGGCTTCCCGCAGCGAACCGACACGTTGGTCGTTGCTCCATACGTCGAGTTGACGTTCAGGCATTCGTTACGGCGTTTTTTTGCCGGGGATGGGAGCCGGCATTTGGCGCGGCTTGCGCGCTTTCAGGGGGCGCAGACCTGCGGTGCGCAACTTCGAATATTCCTCGGTTGCGGAGTCCGGTATTTCCACCATCAATCTAAGGCCCAACTCGCGCATCAGTTGCATCACTTTGCCGAGAGTTACCGAGGCCTTGCCATGCTCCACTTCGCGCACAAACACATGGCCAACGCCAGCGCTGCCGGCGACATCGTCCAAGCGCACGCGCTGCATCTTGCGGGTGGCGCGGATCGCGAGACCCAACTCCTTCGGGCTTTCGATTGGGATATTCATTTCATTTAACGATTAGATGCCATCTATTTTATTCAATTTTTTCATGAAAATACAAAATAGATGCTCTGCCATCATTAATATTTCTAAGCGTCAAATCTCAAAATTAATAGATGTCAGACCATTGATTTTAGGATTTTGGTTGACGCTCCACTTCGAAGACGAAGTGTCGCCAAAGACTTTTGTGGTCCGGCTGCCTAACGCCGCCGTGGGTCATTAATCTATCGCCTCGGGCCGCTCGCGGACTCGTCGCAACCGCCTGGGTCGGCACCTTGAGCGTGCCGCCTATTCGATCGCACCCGTATCGCCGGAGAACTCCATCGGGCAATAGAAGCCGCCGTGGAACTGCGCCGCAATCTCGTTTTCCTTGACGCCGCGCGCCAGGATCTCGGCGGCGTAGATCTCGGAATCGTCTTCGGGCCGGTAGCCGAGGAACTTCACGTTGGTGTTGTCCCAGCGGCTGCGCAGGTTGTTCGACACGCCGTAGGCGACGATGAAGTGGTAATGCGGCGCATCGATGCAGCGGCGCACCAGTTGCACCATGTCGCGATGGCTGATCCATGAAAGCAGCTGGCGTGCCTCGTCGGGCCGGTCGGGGTGGCGAAAGGTGCCGATGCGCAGGCACGCCACTGACAAGCCATGCTTGTCGGCATACAAGCGGCCCACCGCCTCGCCGAACACCTTGGAGACGCCGTAGCGCGAATCCGGGCGCGGCACCACCGTGTTGTCGATGAAACGCTCGCGGCGGTGAAAGCCCACGGCATGGTTGGAACTGGCGAAGATCACCCGCGCAACACCCTGGCGCCGCGCCGCTTCAAACACGTTGTAGCAGCCTTCGATGTTGGCCGGCAGCACTTTCTCCCAGCTGTCTTCGACCGACACGCCGCCCAGGTGCACCACGCAATCGATGCCCTGCATGCTTTGCTCGAGCGCGGGCATGTCGCGCAGATCGACCGTGCACAGCTCCTCGCCGGCCGCGGCTTGGCCCAGTGGCGCGATATCGGATAGCCGCAGCAGGGCATAGCCCCCGCGCAGGCCCTGGCGCAGCGCGACGCCGATTTGACCGGCGGCGCCGGTGATGAGGATGCGTTTGTCCTGCATGAGTTGCCTCCGGGATTGCCGTTGCCGGCGAGAGTTGGGCTTGAAGAGGTATGGCGCGTGAAATCCCGGCGCAATCCTTGCCGGGCGATCAGCCGTGGTGTGTGGTCAGGGCCAGCAACAACGATGGTGCCGTCGGGCCCACGCGAGCGCGCGAACCGAGCCCGCAAAGAACAGTGCCATCAAAGTTCACGACGTCCAATCGTGTGGCGAGCTAACGGGGAAGGCCCAGGTGCAACGAGAGCGCCGATTCAACCCGCCGCATATCCGCGCGACTCAAGCGGCCGATCAGGGTCTTGAGGCGCGATTTGTCGGCCGCCATGATTTGATCGGACATGACTTTCGATTGGGCACCGCCGACATCGACCAGAGTTTCGCCGGGATACACACGTTCGATGTTCGAGGTCATCGGGATCACCACCACGCGCGCGAGATGAAGATTGGCCGAGTCATTGCTCACAACGACGGCGGGCCGGGTCTTTCGCACCTCACTGCCGACTGCCGGCTCGAACGCGACCCACCAGACATCACCGCGCTTCATCGGCGCTGTCGCCTGCGAGTTCATCGATCCACTCGCGCGCCTCGCCCTCCCTTTCGGCGTCGGCCGCCATGGCGCGGTAGCCTGCGTCAAGCTGCCCGCCAAGCACATGGGGACGCACCAGGTCTTCGATGAACTTGCTGATTCTTCCGCGCCCAACCAGTGTGCTCAATCCATCGTAGACCGCCTCGTCGAGCGAGATCGTTACCTTCTTCTGCATGGCGTACCTCTGGGCGAAGCCTTCATGTTTACATAATACCACTTACGTATGTTTTGGCCTGCAGGTCGCGTATTGTCCGTCAGGCAGATCGAACACAACGCGACTTATTGGTCGTTCCCAAAACATGACAGCCTCGCCAGAGGCATGTTTTTGTCATGAATTTCGCGCTTCTCATGAGTGTCACCAGCAAACCGGTATTTCCCGCGCTGCTTGTCGTGCGAAGCGCTCTGAATTCGACAGATCGGAATACCCGC
Source organism: Burkholderiales bacterium (assembly GCA_040382235.1). Classification (GTDB taxonomy): domain Bacteria; phylum Pseudomonadota; class Gammaproteobacteria; order Burkholderiales; family JAEUOS01; genus JAEUOS01. Next base: position 6,299 of record JBEIFV010000006.1, on the reverse strand, counting down.
TACACGCGATAGGCTGTGGCAGTCATCACCTTCGCCATCGCCCGCATTGCCAGCCGAGCCGGCCACGGCAACTCTACGCCGCCGGCGGCCAGCGCCTCGCGCGCATGGCGCGCCTCGTCGGCCTGCATCGCCGCCACGATCGCGCGTGAGCGGGTATCGCCCGGTGGCAGGCGCCCGAGGTGGCCTTCCAGGTGCTGCTCGACCTGGCGCTCGGTTTCGGCGACGAAGCCCAGGCTGGTGGCGTCGCCCATGCGCCCGGCCACCGCACCCAAAGCAAAGGAGCCTGCGTACCACAGCGGATTCAAGAGGCTTACGCGCCCACCCAGCTCGTCGATGCGTGCAGCCGTCCAGGCCAGATGCGCGCCTTCCTCGGCCGCGGCGCGCTCCATTTGCGCGCGCACCACAGGCGTCGTGGCGGTCATGGCCTGGCCGTGATACAGAGCCTGGGCGCACACTTCGCCAACGTGATTGACACGCATGAGCGCGGCGGCTTCACGCTTTTCGCTCGGCGTCAGGTCCGGGCCGGGCTGCATGGCCGCGGCCGGCAGTGGCGCGGCGGGCGCCACGGAGGTGATGGCGCGCAGGGCGCGGTCGAAGGCGGTGATGAGCGTATCCGGTGTCATGGGAATTGATTCGAGATGTGCGAGCCAAATCAGGCTGCAGGGCTATGCATTATCGTGGGTCTTGCGGTTTCCGCGGCATGGGCATCGGGGGGCGCAAGTTTCGTGGCGTGCCCGCGTGGGGCATGGCCGCCGCGACATTGCGGCCAGCGATAGTGGCGGAAATGCTTGCGCTGCTGAACAAAACGCGCTGACAGGCGCATCGGCCTTTCGGCAAAGCAAGCCATTCGCTCCCAGCCAAGGCGGGCCGCTTACTATGCAAGCACGAGAGCAGCCGGAAAACCTGGAATTATGTTCGATGCGGCAAGCACGCCTTGCGAATGGAAAAACCGCATCTGTCCGGATGCGTCGAGAATCCAGACTTCGCTTGCACCACTGGCAAACTAAAGTGCGGCTTTATCCGCCATCTCGGTGGCCGTGTTCGAAGGCGACATCACCTCGATACAGATCTCCGGCGCGACCACCAGCAAACTCTGGTTGGTGCGGCTGCTCCATGCTTGAGCGGATATCCATGCGACATCCGGCACCTTGATGCCAAGCGCTGTAAGCACCGCGCACCCGGTCAACACCTCGCTACCCAGCCCGGCCGCATCGACTATCGAGCCCAAGGTGCGCGTGACGCGCGCCTGCCGGCGGCTGCGGGAAGTACCAGCAGGGCTCATGAGCAATTGCCCCCGTTCATTGGTTTCGATCTTGTAAGGCAGGTCGGCAAGCTGGGGGGCGACACACAAGGCCTCCCACAACATGGCCATGGCCGCGGGAGTTGCACCGGTGATTTCAATTGGGAGGCGCGAACCCATCGGAGACAAGGCTTGTGGTTGGGCGATAAAGAAAAGCACAGCGAAAAATGCCGCAGACGCTAGCGTTTTGTCTGATTTCTTCCGTCGGGAACCATGTCCAGCATTCCTTCTTTCCCCATCAGATCGGCAAGACTCGATTCCTCCAGCGAATAAACGCCCCTCGCAGCCTTCCAGACAAGCGACTTTTCCTGCAGCATCGACAAGGCGTTTTGAACGTTCGGGACATCCGCCTTGGTCTCGCCACCCGGCTCTGTCACCGATAGCACCACCGCATAGGCGCTGATCGTTTCAGCATCAAACGGCGCATAGTCCGCGCCACGTGCGGCCACCAGACGCAACACCGCCGACTGCAGCGGCGTGAGGCTGTGGATCACCCTGAGCGTTTCGCGACTTCCCGCGTCGATTTCCTGGTTTACGGCGCGGGTGAATTTTTTCATTACCTGCGAAGGAACGAGCTCCAAGTCGAATCTCAAGGTATCGGCGGCGGCGCCAAGAATCTCTGGCCGAAATGCCGCTTTCTTGAATAGAACGAATGTTTTCCCGGGATCAAGCGGGCCGGGAAGGCTCGCGTGCTCGCAAAACCATTCCACATAGTCCTTGGAAAGCGACGGGAAACGGACCAAGGGTGCGCCGAAGAACGCCTGATCCCGGCCCGCCCTGAGCATCGCAAGCTTGTCCTGATTGGAGCCGGCGGCCACCACCCGCAAGCCGAAATGCCGGCTGCTGTTGAGTTCATCGCGCGCCGCCTTCAGCTCAAACAAGGCTTCGTTGCCGCTCTCAGTGGTGATGGCATGCTGGGCCTCATCAATGATAACGACAATCATCTTTCTCGCCTCGTCCGACAACGCCGAAAAGGCAGCCACCAACGATATGCCTTGATTAAGGCCTGCCTTTTCAAGCGCGAACGACAGGCCCCCGACATTGACCCGGTCGACACCGGCCGCCTTGGCAAGTCTCGCGATCACCCCTTCATGCTTGTTCATTTCCTGCCTGACTGCGGCGGCGATAACATGGCCTGGATCGGCTTTGCGGTTCTCCCACAGATCGGTGTAGATCACCAGGGCGCCTTGCGCTTCAAGTTCCGGCCGCAGGTCTTCGCGCAGGAACGTCGACTTGCCGGTGCGCCGCGGCGCCGCCAGAAATAGCCCTGAGCTGGTTGAGGAGGCCGGTGCGTCCAGCAGGATCTTGCGCGCGAAATCCATCGCCATTGCTGTTCGATGGAAGACAGCGCCCATGGCGAGCTCCTGAATAGTTTATACCTAATTATATTAGATTATACCGACGGTCAAAACGCCGCATTTTGCCGTTTGATTTTTGCTGCGTGCCAGATTCTGTCAAATCTGCGCAGCCGTTCATGCCGACGTGAACGCACTGATCGTCGAAGAGTTCCGGCGCCTGGCTGAAACTATGAACGGCTACTCCGCGAGCGGCCCGTTTGTGCGCGGCTTGGCGTTGCGGACGGTGCCGCCGCTTTGCGTTCCGTACATGCCCGTTCGGGTCGCTTCAAATAGAGCGGGTCAAATCGATGCTTTTGCCTGTGGACGCAAAACCGGATTGGATTTGTCGTAAAGAGTCTCTGGTGCGATATCAAGATCGCCGGGCCAGCAGACGGTGTCACAACCGACAAAGGCCTGTTGAAACAATCGCGGATCCTGCAACCGCTGGAAGATCCCTTTCCCCAAGTACGGGCGCGCATCGAACACCCGCGTCTCGCCGGTATTGAATTCCAGTTGAAGATGAAAGTGATCAAGTGCCCTTACCGCAATCACAGATTCCATAAGCGCTTTCCGATTCAGCGTAACGGGTCGATCGAGAACGGCGCCTGGCCGTTGACTGCCAGTTCCCAATCCGCCAATAGCGCATCGCGATGAATTTCAATCCGCGACCAGCCCCGCGTGCCTGTCGCCGTAGTCGCACGCAGCCGTGACAACAGGGCGTGCCTGGCAGCCGCCCGCTCTTTGTGCTCCACGAGATCGGCGCCGGAAATTGTTGCCACCGGCTTGCCACGCAAAGTCACCGTGATTCGCACGCCACAGGAAACTTCGCGCAACAGCGACGAAAAATGCCGGCTCGCTTCGGCGGCACTGACTGATTTCATGATCTCCTCCAAAGTCACCGCTTCACTCTACATTGGTTCACTAAAGCGTAGGGTGACCGGACTCCGACCAAACTGACGATGCGACGCCAAACGCCGGTCCAGTGCGATACGCACAGTCTTTTGCGAGGTCATGGATTCGGTGTGTTGTTGTAATACGCGTTCTCTGATTCATGACTCCATGACCCTTAGCGTCCGTCTGTCACCACACCTGCGCCAGCAGCTCGACAGTTATTGCAAAGCGCGCCGGCTCACCAAGACCCATGTCATCACCGAGTTGTTGAACGAGCATTTGTCTGGTGCTGTCAAGTCACGCAAGACCTCATATGAACTTGCCTGCGAGTTCGGGCTGGTCGCCGGCTTGAAGGGTGCGGCAAGCGATCTGGCGGAAAACCGCAAAGAGTATCTGATGGAAAAGCTGCGTGCAAAGCGTTCTCGTTGACGCCGGGCCACTGATCGCTCTTTTCAACCCGGTTGACAATCATCATCGCGCGGTCAAGTCCTACTGGCGGCGTTTCAATGGCCGCTTGCTGACAACCTGGCCAGTCTTGGCCGAGGTCTGCCACTTCCTGCCGGAGCATATGCAAATCAGCTTTTTGCGCTGGGCCGATAAAGGCGGCCTCGGCGTGGTCGAGTTGCACGAGCCCGCCCTTGCCACCCTGGCGGATTGGAAAGAGAAATACCACTCGTTACCGATGGATCTAGCCGACGCCTCGCTAATCTGGGTCGCGCAACAGACCGGTGTGCTCGATATTCTCACCATCGACAAGAAGGATTTTTCGGTTTATCGCATGCCCAACGGCAAGTCGCTGAACCTGGTGTTGTAAGGGCAAGTGGCTGTGAACGGCTGTGCAAATCCGCCGATTCACGACGGTCCGCCGCTGACAAACGCTCAAGACACCACAGATGCCGGATCTTCAAATGCTGAACGCCGCCGGCGTTTCGCCGCCACACGAGTTACCGCGTTGCGCTCGCGCTTGCCAACCGCAACCACAATCACCAGCAACACAGCGTCCCGCACTTCGTAAACCAGGCGGTATCCCACACTGTGCAGCTTGATCTTGTAGCGAGCCTGGTGACCTGCCAGCTTTGCCGCGGGAACATGCGGATACTGCAAGCGTTCGGCCAATTTCTTCTTGAACTGCTCGCTCACTGTCGCATCCAGCTTAGCGCCACTCGGTCAGCGCATCGGGATGGAAACCGAGCCTATAGGTCAGCAAGCGTTACCCACACCAGCGGCTTGCCGTCCTTCAAACGCGCATCGGCGATCGAATTGAGCTCCATCTCTTCCAGCTTGTCCATCAGCGCTTCAAAAGCCTTCGCCGGAACGCAATAGAAAGCCGGCTCATTGCGGTTCAGGATCGCGACCGGAAAACCTTCCCCGGCCGTGACGGTGGCCATCGGGTTCCTTTTCAGTTCGGAAACACTCGCTGACGTTTCCGCCAAAATCACATGTGCCATTTGCTTTGACCTCGACTTCTATCTATGTTAATCGATCACTCTGAACAGGTTTCTGTTGGGCGCAACGAAGCCCACCATGCTGGCGCTCCGCGTAGAATCAACTCCTTCACTGGAGGTCCGCAATGACTGACACGGTTGCTGAACTTGTCGAACGTGGCAAGGCGCTCTCGCCACAGGAGAGAACTCAATTGGTCGAGCTACTACGCGAAACGCTGGACGAGCCTATTGATCCGGTCGTCAAAGAAGCCTGGCGCCTGGAAATTCGTAGTCGGATTTCGGCCTACGAACGAGGCGGAGCGATTCTGTACGATGCCGATGAAGTGATCGCTGAAGCAATTCGAATCACACGGTGAAATCGCTGCGCGTAGACTCGGCCGCGCGTGCAGAGCTTGTTCACGAGTCACAGTATCTGGAACGTGCGCGTCCCGGGTATGGCAAGAAATTTGTTGCCGAGATCAAGTCGATCTTTGCCCAGATCAGGCGCAATCCGCAAGCAGGCAAACCGGACGAGGAAGGATGCCGTCGGCTTCGCGTCACGGGATTCTCTTTCTCAGTAGTTTTTCGTGAAGAGCCAAACGAAGTCGTCGTATACGTGATACGCCCTGACCAAGAACAGCCGGGTTATTGGCACTCCCGCATTGGTGACGCCTAACCGGTGGCTCCATGACACTATCCGTCCGTCTGTCACCGCGCCTGCGCCAGCAGCTCGATAGTTACTGCAAGGCGCGCCGGCTCACCAAGACCGATGTCATCACCGAGTTGTTGAACAAGCATTTGTCCGGTGCTGCCAAGACACGCAAGACTTCATACGAGCTTGCCCGCGAGTTCGGACTGGTCGCCGGTTTGAAGGGTGCTGCAACCGATCTGGCGGAAAACCGCAAACAGTATCTGAGGCAAAAGCTGCGTGCGAAGCGTTCTGGTTGACGCCGGGCCAGCGATTGTTGCCGGCGGCCCAAATCCGCCGATTCACGGCGGTCCTCCGCTGACAAACGCTCAAGTCACCACTGAAGCGGAATCTTCAAATGTCGAACCTCGCTAGCGTTTCGCCGCCACACGATATACCGCGTTGCGCTCGCGCTTGCCAACCGCAACCACAATCACCAGCAACACAGCGTCCCGCACTTCGTAAACCAGGCGGTATCCCACACTGCGCAGCTTGATCTTGTAGCGAGCCTGGTGACCTGCCAGCTTTGCCGCGGGAACATGCGGATGCTGCAAGCGTTCGGCCAATTTCTTCTTGCATTGCTCGCTCACCGTCGCATCCCGCTTGCGCTACTCCGCGAGCGCATCGTGATGGAAACTGAGCCTATAGATCGTCAAGCG
>JBEIFV010000005.1:0-88190 GCA_040382235.1 Burkholderiales bacterium | reverse complement strand
GCCAAGGGCTTCGCCAGCCCCAACCCTTGGCATGAATGGGCCAATGCCGGCACCGATGAGGCCGGCGAGATCGCCAGCGGCTGGCTGCTGCGCAACGCCCATCGCCCGACCCGCCTGCCGGAGCAATTCTCCGAGACCGCCTACACCACTGACCGGGCGATCGACTTCATTACCGAGCAAGGCGACAAGCCCTGGTGCCTGCACCTTTCCTACATCAAGCCGCACTGGCCCTACATCGCGCCGGCGCCGTATCACGACATGTACGGGCCGGACGACATACAGGCGCCGGTACGCTCAGAGGAAGAGCGCAGTGATGCGGCCAACCCGATCTTTCGCGGCTTCCAGGAGCACCCGGAATCGATATCGTTCTCGAAGGACGAAGTACGCATGAACGTGCTGCCGGCCTATATGGGCCTGGTCAAGCAGATCGATGATCACATCGGGCGGCTCACCGCGTTTCTGCAACAGGCCGGGCGCCTGGAAGACACCCTGATCGTGTTCTCCGCCGACCACGGCGACTACATGGGCGATCACTGGCAGGGCGAGAAGGAGTTCATGTACGAGCAGGGCGTGCAGGTACCCTTCATCATCGTCGACCCCTCCGAGGGCGCCAGGCGTGGCGCTACGTGCGCCGAGCTGGTCGAGTCGATCGATCTGTTGCCCACCTTTCTCGATGCGCTGGGGCAAGCCATTCCGACCCACATCCTGGAAGGCCACTCGCTGCTGCCGCTGTTGCACGGCACGGGAGAGGGCGTGCGCGAGGCGGCGTTCTCCGAACTCGACTTCGATATCTACCCCACCGCGCGCAAGCTCGGCCTCAAGTCGCGCGAGGCGCGCATGGTGATGACCTGCAGCAAGCGCTGGAAGCTTGTGCATTTCGGCCCGGCTTTTCCCCCGCAGCTGTTCGATCTGCAAGAGGATCCGCTCGAACTGCATGATCGCGGCCGCGATCCCGGTGCCTCTTACGCCGCCGCGCGCGACGAGCTGTATCACCTGATGTTCGACTGGATGCGTGCGCGCCGCAACCGCATCGCGATGACCGACGAGGCCGTCAACCGCCGGCCCAGCCCGTCAGCCGCGGGCGGGGTCAAGATCGGCATCTGGTAGACGCCATGGCGGGCATCATCGACAGCATCAAGGTCACCGACCGCGTGGTGATGATCAGCGGCGCGGGGCAAGGCATCGGCCGCACCTACGCACTCGAATTCGCACGCGCCGGTGCCAGGATCGGCATCGCAGAACAGAACGCAAGCAAGGCACATGCGGTTGCGGCCGAGATCGCCGCCGAAGGCGGCCAGGCATTCGCGGTTGCCACCGATGTGGGAATACCCGATTCGGTGCAGGCGGCGGTGGCCGCGATCGAAGCCGCGCTCGGCCCGATCGAGGTGCTGATCAACAACGCCGCCATCTTCACCCCGCTCGGTCGCCAGCCGTTTGACGCGATTCCGTTCGACGAATGGCAGCGCGTGATGCACGTCAACGTCACCGGCAGCTGGCTGTGCGCCAGCGCGGTGGCCGCCGGCATGCGGCGCGCCGGCTGGGGCCGCATCATCAACATCTCGTCTTCCACCGTGCCATTGGGCCTGCCGCTGTTCACCCATTACGTGACCTCGAAAGCCGCGATCATCGGCATGACGCGCGCGATGGCCACCGAACTGGGGCCGCACGGCGTGACGGTCAACTGCATCCTGCCGGGCCTGACCGAAACCGAGGTCGCCAACCCCGGCCGCAGCGACGCCATGCGCGCCAAGGTGATCGACATGCAGTGCGTCAAGCGCCTCGAGGTACCCGAGGATCTGGTGGGCATGCTGCTGTTTCTCGCTTCACCCGCGAGTGCCTTCATCACCGGCCAGTCGCTGGCGGTCGAGGGCGGATCGGCGTTTCTCTAGCGTCATGTTCCTGCGCAACGCCTGGTATGTCGCCGCGCTGACCCAGGAGCTGGGCGACAAGCCCGTGCAACGCTGGATTCTGGGCGAACCCCTGGCCCTGTATCGCACCGCCTCCGGGCGCGCTGTCATCCTCGACGACCGCTGCCCGCATCGCGGCGCGTCGCTTGCCGCCGGCGAGATTTCCGGCGAGACACTCGCCTGCGGCTATCACGGCTTCACTTTCGACCCGGCCGGCAAGTGCGTGCACATTCCGGGCATGGCGACGATTCCGCCGCAGGCCGTAGCCAGGAGCTACGCGGTGATCGAGCGCTGGGGCTGGGTGTTCGTGTGGATGGGCGACGCGGATCGTGCCGACGCGACTCAACTGCCCGACTACCACTGGATGAGCGACCCCGCCTGGGTCGGCCGCAGCGAAACGCTGGCGGTCAAGGCCAACTATTGCCTGGTGCGCGACAACCTGCTCGACTTGACCCACGCGCGTTTCGTCCACAAGAAGACGCTGGGCACCGCAGCCGTCACCGACCACCCGATACGCACCGAAGCAAGCGGGCGGCGGGTCCGCGTCTCGCGCGAAATGCACGCCATCGAACCGTCGCCATTCTTCAGGCGCATGGGCGGCTTCAGCGGCCTGGTGGACCATCGCCAGCAGATCGATTTCATAGCCCCGGCCCATGTGATCATCAACACTCGCGTGCGCTCGGTGGCCGGCGGCAGCGAGAACCTGTCGGCGGAATTTCATGTGCTCAATGCCTTGACGCCGGCGACTGAAGGTTCGACGCACTACTTCTGGGGACTGGTGCGCAATTTCGCGCTCGATGATCAGGATGTCACCGAGACCCAGCAACGCCTCAACCGCGAAACCTTTCACGAGGATCTCGCGATCCTCGAACAGCAACAGGTTCTGCTTGGTTGCAGGCCGGAAGGCTGGCGGCCGTTGCTGACGCCGAACGATGCCGGTTGCGTGCAGGCCGAGCGCATGATGGCCAAACTGCTGGCAGGTGAACGCTGACGCAGCGTCGACAATCGTTCCCCCGGCGCATCGCGCGGCGCCCGGCCGGACATTCAACCGGTCATCAGGTCGATGTAGTGATTCTCCATGTGATGCAGGGCCTCTTCGAGAGGCGCCATCGGCCCCGGCTCGAAAAACCCTGACGCAGCCGCGTTCTGCAACGACTCGACCATCACTGAATCCTCGGCGATGATCTGCTCGACGAACTTGCTGTATTTCCCCATCTCGAAATCGAAATTCGGGATGCCGAACGCCGCCTCGGGAAACAGCAGGTAGCAGGCCACCCGCGTGCTGGAAGGCGACTGCGGCCACACATGCCACATGCGCAGGCTGTCGGCGCGCAGCGAGATGTTGAGGTTGGGATAAATCCCCGCCTTGCAGGCGATGCCGGGCGACTCGGCCGCAAGCCAGGGCAGCGTGGGAAACACCTGCGCGCCCGAACTCGAATGGGGTCGCGCTTCGTAACGGGTATGCCAGCCGCCATTGCGCAGCAGCACATAATCGATGCGTGCGCCCTTGACGAAGCCGCCGAAGCTGCTGCGGTGAATCACGCCAACGTGATACATGTCGATCAGGTTCTCGACCAAGAACTTCCAGTTGCACTTGACATCGATTTCCACCACGCCGGCCAGGCGGCATTTCCCGCTCTGGAACCACCAGAGCGACTCTTCGAAGGGCGCGATGAACTGCTCGAAGGGCTCGGGCTCCAGCGCGCAGTTGACAAAGATCCAGCCGCGCCACAGGCGCACCTGCAGGCGCTTCATGCCGAACCCGCGCATGTCGACTTCGGACTCCTTCATGCCGGGAGCGACGATCAGCTTGCCGGCGGTGTCGTAAACCCAGGCGTGATACGGGCAGCTGAAATCCTTCGCGTTGCCGCGGCCGCCAACCACCGCCACGCCACGATGCAGGCACATGTTGACGAAACACACGATCTCGTCGGCACTGTGGCGCGCGATCACCAGCGGTTCGTCCATCACCGTGATGCTCATGTAGTCGCCGACATTGGCGACTTGCTCGACCCGCCCCACCGACAGCCAGGAACGCATGAAAATGCGCTCCTTCTCCAGCGCGTAGATCTCGGGCGAGCTGTACACCAGGCCCGGCAGGTGGCGCGAGTGCAGCAGCTTTTCGCGCGTGGCCTCGAATCCGGGCCGCAAGTCCTGCAGTTGCCGGGTTGCCATGCTTGCCATGATCTGATCTCCGCAATGGCGCGTCGGGCGCCGGGTAGAATTCTCCGGATTCTATTGCAACGGGTTTCGCGGCGAACGTGCGATCGATAAAGCGGATCGAAACACCGGTACTGATCGCCGGCGGCGGCCCGGTCGGCCTCGCCATGGCCATCGAGCTCGGCTGGCGCGGCATCGGCTGCGTACTGGTCGACGAAGGCGACGGCGCGTTGCTGCATCCACGTACCGGGCTGATCGCCATTCGCACCATGGAGATGCTGCGGCGCTACGGCCTGGCACAGCGCATGCGCGCCTGCGGCTTTCCCGACGACTACGCGCTGTCGATGGTGTTCTGCACCTCGCTCAACGGGCTTGTGCTCGAGCGCGCGCCCTACCCCTCGATGCGCGCCGCGCCGACGCCCCCTGAAACGCCGGAGAAGAAGCAACGCTGCCCGCAGATCTGGATGCAGCCGATCCTGGTTGACGCGGTGCGCGCCAACCCGCACGCCGATCTGCGGCTCGGGCATCGACTTGAAGGTTTCGAAGACAACGGTTCGGATGTGATCGCGCAGGTGATCGAGCGCGCCAGCGACACCCCGCTCTCGATCCGCGCGCAATACCTGATCGGCTGCGACGGCGCCGCAAGCGGCGTGCGCGAACGCATGGGCATCGCCGCCAGCGGGCGCGCGCTGGGCTACTCGGTCAACATCCTGTTCCGCGCGCCGGGGCTCACACGGCAGCACCGCATGGGCGAAGCAGAGCGCTACCTGTTTGTCGGCCCCGAAGGCACCTGGGGCAATATCACCGTCATCGACGGCGATGCGCTGTGGCGCCTGACGGTGCTCGGTTCGGAACAAAAACTCGATCTCGCCCGCTTTGATGCCCGCGCCTGGGTGCGGCGCGTTCTCGGCACCGACCTGGCCGGCGCCACCGCGATCGATTTCGAGGTGCTGTCGGTGGCGCCGTGGCGGCGCAGTGAAATGCTGGCCGAGCGCTTTTCGTCCGGGCGCGTGTTTCTGGCCGGCGATGCCTGCCACAGCATGTCGCCTACCGGCGGCATGGGCATGAATACCGGCATGCAGGAGGTGTTCGACCTGGGCTGGAAACTGGAGGCCGCGCTGGCCGGCTGGGCCGGGCCGCATCTGTTGCCGAGCTACGAAGCTGAACGCCTGCCGGTGGCGCGCCGCAACATCGGCTTTTCCACCCAGAACTACCAGGCCTGGCGCGACACGCCCGACGCCAGTGCGGTGTGCGACGACTCGCCCGCGGGCGCCAAGGTGCGCGCCTTGCTCGGGGCGCGGCTGCGCGAATCGACTCGCGTCGAATGGGAATCGACCGGCCTGCAAATCGGTTATCGCTATGACGCTTCGCCGATTTGCGTGCCGGATGGCACGCCGGCGCCGCAAGACGACTATTCGCTTTATCAGCCGACCACGCGCCCCGGCGCGCGCGCGCCGCATGCCTGGATGGCCGACGGCCGCTCGACCCTCGACCTGTTCGGCCGTCGGTTCGTGTTGCTCAGGTTTGGCAACGAGTTCGATGTCACCATCCTGCGTGATGCATTCGCGCAGCGCCGCATACCCTTGACCGTGCTGACGCTGGATGAACCGCAAGTAGCCGCCCTGTACGAGCGCGCCCTGGTGCTGGTACGGCCGGATGGCCATGTGGCCTGGCGCGGCGATTCACTGGACAATCCGCAACGCATCGCCGATATTGTGAGCGGCGCAACAAAAGCCTGACCAGGAGACCAACACCATGCGGAAAAATCGACGAATCCTGCTCGCTGCGGCAGGGGGCATCGTGCTCGCACCCGGGCTGCGTGCGCAAGGCTCATCCTGGCCGGCCCGGCCGGTGAAGCTGATCGTGCCTTTCACTCCAGGTGGCAGCAACGACGTGCTCGGCCGCATCGTCGGGCAAAAGCTTTCCGACTACTGGGGCCAGCCGGTGCTGGTCGAAAATCGTCCCGGCGTCGGCGGCAACCTGGGCGCCAGCCTGGTGGCCAAGGCGCCAGCCGATGGCTATACCCTGCTGGTGGCGCCCGGCAACCTGCTGACCATCAATCCGTTTCTGTATGAAAAGGACAAGGTCGGCTACGACCCGATCAGGGATCTCGATCCGATCTCATTCATGGGGGTCGCGCCGATCGTGCTGGCGGTCAATCCAAAGGTTCCGGCGCAGACCGTGCGTGAATTGATCACGCTGGCGGCCACCAGGGCCGGCGCGGTCAACTACGCGTCAGCCGGAGTCGGCACGCCGCAGCATCTTTCGGCCGAACTGTTCGCCTCGATGGCGGGGGTGCGCCTGACGCACATCCCCTACAAGGGCGCGGTGCCGGCAATCACCGACCTGGTGGGCGGGCAGGTGCAGATGATGTTCGGCATCATCAACTCGCTGCTGCCGTTCATCCGGAATGGCGCGGTGCGCGCGCTCGGCGTGGGCGGCCGGCAAAGCCTGGCGGCCCTGCCCGGCGTGCCGCCGGTGGCCGATACGCTGCCCGGCTTCCTGACCGATTCATGGACCGGCCTGATGGCGCCGGCCGGCACACCGCGCGAGGTGATTGCCAAGGTAGGGCAGGGCATCGCGCGGGCACTTGGCGAGCCCGAAGTGCGCGAAAAGCTCACTGCACAAGGCATCGAACCGACCGCCAATTCGCCGGCCGAGTTCGCCGCCATCATTGGCACGGAAACCGTGCGCTGGGCCAAGGTGATCAAGGATACCGGCGCGCGGGCGGAGTAGGCGGAAGCTCCAGCGCCACCCACCACATCAGGAACCGGCGTCGAACTGCTGCGCGTTCCTGCCCTTGAAGGGTGCGTAAAAGGCCTTGATTTTTTCCATGTCGCGCTCGATGTCGCCGCTCGGCACAAAGATCGGCCCGAGGCCGCTGCGCTTGTTGGCATAGTCCATGTAGGCCATCACGATCGGCACGCCGGCGCCGGCGGCGATGTAATAGAAGCCGGTTTTCCAGCTGCGCGTCTTGCTGCGTGTGGCCTCCGGCGGTACCACCAGCTGCAATGGCGGCGCGGCCGCCTTGATCGCCTCGATCGAAGCGGCCACCAGGTTTGTGGATGCTGCGCGGTTCACCGGGATGCCGCCCAGCCACATCATCACGCCGCGAAACGGCGGCTGGAAAATCGACTCCTTGCCCATCCAGTAGATGTTCAGGCGCAGCGCAAATGCCACCATCAGTGTGTAGGGCAGGTCCCAGTTGCTGGTATGCGGCGCGGCGATGAATACACTCTTGGCGGCGCCCGGCGGCAGCGACCCTTCGATGGTCCAGCCGGTGAGCTTGAGGAACAGGATCGAACCCGCGCGCAGAACAGTATTTACAACCGGTGTGTCGAAGATGGTGCGATGCAAGCAAGCCGGCCCTCCCCGGCCTGCGCGGATTCTAAGGCCTCAGTGCCAAGCAGCGCGACGAGTCGCCGGCAGCGCGGCTTCGAAATGATGGCGGCCCGACTGGCGCTGACAGGAAAGGTACACTGGCTTGAGCAGCGCCAACAACGAGGAGACCCGCATGTCCGCAGTCATGGCCGACCAGGCACCCTCATTGCCGCCCGGACCAATCGGCGGCCCCACCGCCTGGACCGGCCCCGCGATCGACGCGCAACGCGACTGGATTCACCATTTCAGCGCCATCGAGCTTGAAGAGATCGACACCGCGATCCGCCGGCACGTAACTGAAGGCCGCGCAAAGAGCGATATCTCGCCCGCGACATTTCACCTGCCGACGCTGGCCAGGACCCTGGCCGACCTGTTGCAGCAGGTCCTGCACGGGCGCGGCTTCGCCATGCTGCGCGGCTTCCCGGTGGCGCACTACGGCAACGCCGAGAGCGCGATTGCCTATCTCGGCATCGGTTCGCACCTGGGCAGCTTTCGTTCGCAAAACGCCAAGGGCCACCTGCTCGGCCATGTCTACGATCTCGGCCTCGACATCGGCAAGCCCACCACCCGCTACTACCAGACCAATCGCGAACTCGAGTACCACACCGATTCATGCGACATCGTGGGGCTGCTGTGCCTGAAGACCTCGAAGGCCGGCGGCGAGAGCCGGCTGGTGAGTTCGGTGACACTCCACGACACCATGTTCAAGCGCCGGCCCGACCTGTGGCGCGCGTTGTTCAACCCCTTTCCGACCGACCGCCGCGGTGAAGTGCCGCCCGGTGCCTTGCCCTGGTTCGAGTTGCCGGTGTTCAACTGGCATGGCGGCGAACTGTCGACGATTTATTCGGGCCAGTACATCCGTTCGGCCCAGGTCAATTTTCCCGCAGCGCGGCGCTTGACTGCACTGGAACACGAGGCGCTCGACTGTTTCGACGCGCTGTCGAACGACCCCACGCTCAACCTGACCATCGAATTCAAGCCAGGCGACATGCAGTTCGTGCACAACCACCAGTTGCTGCACAGTCGCACCGACTTCGAGGACTGGCCCGAAGCGGAGAGGCGGCGTCACCTGCTGCGCCTTTGGCTGGCGCCGCCAGGTGGCCGCGAACTGCCACCGGCCTATGCGCAACGCTATGGCTCGATCGTGCCGGGACACCGCGGCGGCATCATCACCAGCCAGACAAAGCTGACCTTTGTCCTGGAGCCGCAATAGTGGCCTCACGAACATCAGCAATAGCGCCGCTGCCGCAGCAGGAACAGCCATCGCGCAAGCGCCGCACACTGATCGCGGCCGCGCCGGTAGCGGCGATCCTGGGCGCGCAGAGTTCGGCGGCCCAGGCCCAGGCCTATCCGAACAAACAGGTGCGCATCGCGCGCCGCGTCGCCGACAGCGAGACGCAAAAATAGCGCTCGGTGATGCAGGCCTCGAAACCGGCACCGCGCTGATATGCGCCAGCCGCCCACAGCACGATTGCCCAAGGAGAACCATTGATGATCGAACGCATTGCCGACCTCGTCAACGCCGACCCGGCCATCGTGCGCTGGGGCCGACACCTGAACGAGAGTTTCATGGTCGAAGTAGGCACCCAACAGTATTTGCTGACGGTACGCGCCGGCCGCGTGGAATCGATCGAGAAAGGGCCGCTGGTGCAACGCGCCTGGCGCTTCGCGATTCGCGCCCGCGCCGAGTGCTGGGAAAAATTCTGGCAGAAGGTGCCGGCGCCCGGCTGGCACGACCTGTTCGCGCTGTTGCGTCGTGGCGACGTGGTTTTCGAAGGCGATCAGCGCGTGCTGATGTCGCACCTGCTTTACCTCAAGCTGCTGCTGGCGGCACCGCGAAAGCTGGCGGCATGAGCGCGCCCGCCCGGCCGTCTGCGGGAAGCGCTCATCCTCCCTTGGGGAGGATGCCACGCAGTGGCAGGAGGGTAGTCCAATCTCCTCCCTTGGGGAGGATGCCACGCAGTGGCAGGAGGGTAGTCCAGTGAACGCGCACATCGAGGGAATCGTCGGCCGCTATGCCCACATCGAGATCGACGGCAAACCGCATCGCGTCTATTTTGAAGAGGCCGGCCAGGGCATTCCGCTCATCTGCCTGCACACCGCCGGCTCGGACGGGCGCCAGTTCCGCGCCGTGCTCAACGACCCGCTGATCACGCAGCACTTCCGCGTGGTCGCGTTCGACATGCCGTGGCATGGCAAGTCGTCACCACCGGAAGGCTGGGAGAAGCAGGACTACCAGCTGACCACCGCCGCCTATACCGACCAGATCATGACGGTCGCCCGCGCGCTCGGCCTGGCGCGACCGGTGGTGATGGGCTGCTCGATCGGCGGGCGCATCGTGCTCGACCTGGCACTGAAGCACCCCACCCTGCTGCGTGCGCTCATTGGTCTGCAGTCGGCGGCCTATGTGGAGCGCTACTACGAATCGGCCTGGCTCAATCACGCAGAGGTGCATGGCGGCCAGGCCTGCGGCGCCATCGCCTACGGACTGATGTCGCCCCTGAGCCCGGATGCAGAGCGCTGGGAAACCGTGTGGCACTACATGCAGGGCGGCCCGGGGGTATTCACCGGCGACCTGTTCTTCTACCAGGTCGAAGGCGACATTCGCGCGCGCATCGGCGCCATCGATACCGCCGTGTGCCCGCTCTACATGCTCACTGGCGAATACGACTACTCAGCCGCGCCCAGGGATACCGAAGCCGCAGCCGCGCGCATCAAGGGCGCCAAGATAACGATCATGAAAGGCCTGGGGCACTTTCCGATGAGCGAGCACCCGCAGGCGTTTCTCGATTACCTGCGGCCGGTGCTGGAAGAAATTCGCACCAGCACCAAATAGGTGTTTCGCATCTCAGCCCCCGAAACGCTGGCGGTCATGCGCGCGTCACCGCACGCACCCGCCCGGGATTGCGGTCCAGGTCCCTTGATATCCTTCTCGGTAACGGATCTTCACCTCGCGGCCCGTCGCCGCCGACCATTTCGGCTGGTCTTGAGACTTCAGGCGCTGGTTCTGCTCGGGCGAGCGGGGTGTCCCGGCGCAATTCTCGTTTGACATGGTGCGAATGACGCGGCGATACTTGATTAGGGGTGGTTGAATTTCCTGTCCTTGAAAAAGCAGCGGAGACTAAGCATGAGTAGAAGCAATCTGGCAATCGCAGCAGCATTGAGTGTCGCGCTGTCGGCACTGGCTTCCATCAGCGCGTTCGCGGCCGATCCGTGGCCAGTCCGGCCGATCCGCTTCGTCCTCGGGCACTCCCCGGGAGGCAACGCCGACGTCTTCGCACGGGCGCTCGCGCAGTCGCTGGGCGAGCGGCTGGGACAGCCTGTCAACGTGGACAATCGGCCCGGTGCCAACCAGATCATCGCCGCCGACCTCACCGCCAAGGCGGCACCGGATGGCTACACCATTTACCTGGCGAGCCAGTCGAGCCTGGTGCTCAATGTGGGCGCCAAGAAAAAGCTGCCGTATGACTCGGTCAGGGATTTTGCGCCGGTCTCGCTGGTGTACACCATCCCGCTCTACCTGGTGGTGCACCCGAAGCTTCCCGCCAAGTCGGTGCGTGAGCTGATCGCACTGGCAAAGGCGCAACCGAACAAGCTCACCTTCGGCTCGATCGGCACCGGCAGTTCGGTGCAACTGGTGGCCGAAATGTTCAAGTCCATGACCGGCACCGAGATGCTGCATGTACCCTATCGCGGCAGCAATGAGGCCTTGCTCGACCTGATCGCCGGGCGCATCGACCTGATGTTCGACGGCGGCGTGTCGTCCCTGCCGCATGTGAAGGAGGGCCGGCTGCGCGTGCTTGGCATGACCGCGCCCGAACGCTCGGCGGCAGTGCCGGACGTGCCGACCATTGCCGAGAGCGGCGTGCCCGGTTACGCAGCGACGTTCTGGTTTGGCGTGGTGGCGCCGGCCGGCACGCCGGCGCCGATTGTCGAACGCCTGGCCCGCGACATTGCGGCAATCGTCAACGAGCCGGCGTTTGTCAGGAAATTCGGCGCGCAGGGCGTGGACCCGGTCAGCAGCACGCCGGCGCAGTTTGCCACGCTGATCCGGGACGACGTGCCGAAGTGGACAGCCATCATGCGCCAGGCCGGCGTGGTGCCGGACTGATTGCGGCATCCAAGCAAGCTGGTGTCGCCCAAGGAGCGCGCATGCTGAGCAGTGAAGACAACGCGATATTGACGCAGACCGACCCCGGCACGCCGATGGGGGCGCTGTTCCGGCGCTTTTGGATCCCGGTGCTGCTGTCGGAGCAACTGCCTGCACCCGACTGCCCGCAGGTGCGTGTCAAGGTAATGGGCGAAGAACTGCTGGCGTTTCGCGACACCGCGGGCCGGGTCGGGCTGATCGAACCGCGTTGCCCGCACCGCGGCGCCAACCTGTTCTTTGGCCGTAACGAGCAACGCGGCATTCGTTGCGCATTTCACGGCTGGAAATTTGACGTCGACGGCAACTGCGTCGACATTCCCATCGTCCTGCCGGACGCCGCGCTGCGCATGCGCGACAAGGCGGGCATCAAGGCCTATCCGACGCGTGAATGGGGTGACCTGGTGTGGGCCTACATGGGGCCGCCGGGTCCGCTCCCCGCGCTCCCGGAGCTCGAGTTCGCCTTGCTGCCGTCGTCGCACCGCCATGTGTCGAAGAAGTTCCAGGAATGCAACTGGGCGCAGGCGGCGGAGGGCGGGCTGGACACCGCGCATTTCTCGTTCCTGCATCAGCCGGTGTCGTTGTCGGATGACGACCTGCGCGAGAAAGCGGCGCGCGCGACCAGGGGTTACGCGCCGGGCACCATGAACCATGACCATGTGCGCTGGATGCGCGACGATCCGCAGCCGCAATACCACGTCGTCCGGCACGACGCGGGCATGGTGCTGGGCACCTCGCGCCGTGCCGATGGCGGCTCGCGCTACTGGCGCATCGCGCAGTTCCTCATGCCGTGCCACGGCTACACCCCGAGTGCAACCCGCGGCCAGACCTATCACGCCCAGGCCTGGGTACCGATTGATGACCGGAACTGCTGGATCTATGTCTACTCGTGGAATCCCGATCGGCCGATCAGCGACGCCGAACGCGGCGGCTATCGCAAGGGCGGGGCGGTGTACGCCGATCTCGGTCCCGACTGGATGCCCTTGCGCAATCGCGGCAACGACTACCTGCTCGACCGCGGGCTGCAAAAGACCGAGAACTTCACCGGCATCCTTGGTGTCTCGGAACAGGATGCCGCCATCCAGGACAGCCAGGGGCGCATCGCCGACCGCACCCGCGAGTTGCTCGGTGCCACCGATATCGGCGTAGTTCAGTTTCGGCGCCTGATGATCGATGCGGCAAGAGAATTGCGCGACGGAGTGGAACCGGCGTGGGCGGTGCGCGCCGATGCCTATCGGGTACGGGCCGGCGGCATCGTCGCTGCGGAGAACCTGACGTTTGAACAGGTGATGGTGCTGCGCTTTGGTGACAGCATCGGGCGGGCCGAGTGATGCCGCGCACTGCGCCCCCTGAATCAGCGCTGCGATCCTTGATGGACCGTGGCCACGAAGCACGCGCAATCCTTCAAGAGCGCGTGCGCTGCCTGCAAAGCCAACCCGCCAAATCCATGGTCTCCACAGCACCGGGAGCTGGATGCGCAAGGAGACAATCACAGTGAACCAAGCCATGATCGACAGCGCAAATGCCCAGCCGCCCCGGCCCGCCCCGGCCCGCGGCGACGCCTATGTTCCCGCCGCCGGCGCACCCGATTCCGTGTCGGCCACCCCGATCGATGCGCACGAATGGAAATTGCGCCAACGCCTGGCCGCCGCCTACCGCGCCGTCGACCACTTCGGCTGGTCGGAGCTCACAGCCAACCATCTCACCTTGCGCGTCAGGCAAGACCCGCCCGAATTCCTGATCAACCCCTACGGGCTGCTCTACTCGGAAGTCACCGCCTCGAACCTGGTGCGCATCGACCTGGATGGCAACGTGCTCACGCCCACCGAGTACCCGATCAACCCGGCCGGCTTCAACATCCACGCCGCGATCCATGCCGCCCGGCCTGACGCGCATTGCGTGATGCATGTGCACACGGTGGCCGGCATGACCGTGTCGTGCCTGCGCGACGGCCTCCTGCCGCTGACCCTCGAAGGCACCGACTTCCACAATCGCATCGGCTATCACGACTTCGAGGGCCCGAGCCTGGCGGTGGATGAACGCGCGCGCCTGGCGGCGTCCCTGGGCGACAACATCGCGCTGATCCTGCGCAACCATGGCCTGGTCACCATCGGTGAGACCGTCGACTCGGCGTTCCTGCGCATGTACCGCTTGGTACTCGCCTGCGAGGTGCAATTGAAGGCGATGATGACCGGCCAGGAACTGATCCGCATTTCCGACGACACGCTGGAGAAATCGGCGCAGCGCCATGACTGGTTTTTCCGCATCGGCCCGGGCGGCCGGCAGGTGGGGCACGGCGAGCTCGATTTTTCGGCCGTGATGCGCCTGATGGCGAAGCTCGACCCCGCCTTCCAAACCTGACTCACGCCTGCGCAGCGCGCCGCACACGTGCCGGCTTGGTCGATGCCTTGCGCGGCGGCATCGCCACCGGCTTGACCACCGTCAGCCGCGGCGTGGCGCGCTGCCGCACCTAAACAGGACGGGCATCGCAGCCACGCTCGGGTGGCGCGATCTGACCGGTGTTGCCGGCAAGCCTGCGCAGGCCGCCAATTGGCGCATGCCCTGCGATCCGCACTCGCGCTAGACTGCCAACCTGGAACAATCAGCGAAAGACCCCCATGGCCGTGATTGAACGCATCGCCGCACTGGAACAGGAAATGACGAACTGGCGGCGCGACATCCACGCCCACCCTGAACTGGGTTTCGAGGAACTGCGCACCGCGGAAATCGTGGCCGACAAGCTTGCGGGCTTCGGGCTCGAAGTGCATCGCGGCATCGGCAAGACCGGCGTGGTGGGCGTGCTGCGCGCCGGCAGCGCCAGCCGTTCGCTGGGCTTGCGCGCCGACATGGATGCCCTGCCGATCGTCGAGGCCAATACCTTCGCGCATCGCTCCACGCAAACCGGGCGCATGCATGCTTGCGGGCATGACGGCCACACCACGATGCTGCTGGGCGCGGCCAAGTACCTGGCCGAGACGCGCGCCTTCGATGGCGTGGTCAATTTCATCTTCCAGCCCGCCGAGGAAGGCATCGGCGGCGCGCGCGCGATGATCGCCGACGGCCTGTTCGAGAAGTTTCCGTGCCAGGCGATCTTCGGCATGCACAACCGGCCGGGCCTGCCGCTGGGCAAGTTCGCGGTGCGCGCCGGCCCGATGATGGCCGGCGGCGCCTATTTCGACATCCATGTCACCGGGCGCGGCGCGCACGGCGCGCGGCCCGAGACCGGCATCGATCCGGTGCTGGTGGCTTCCCACATATCAATCGCGCTGCAGAGCATCGTCTCGCGCAATGTGCGCCCGCTCGATGCGGCGGTGGTTTCGGTGACCAAGATCCACGGCGGCGACGCCTACAACGTGATTCCGCAAACCGCGCAGTTGTCCGGCACGGTGCGTGCGTTCACTCCGGAGGTGATGACTTTGGTCGAGGCAGGCATGCGGCGCATCGCCAAAGGCACGGCAGAAGCGTTCGGGGCGACCGCAGAAGTTGATTTCCGGCTGATTTTCGCACCCACCATCAACGATGCGAAGGAGGCCGAATTCGTCGCCGGCATCTGTGCGGCGGTGGCAGGCGCGGACAACGTCAACCGCAACCCGAACCTGATCGTGGCCTCCGAGGATTTTTCGTTCATGCTGGAGCAGGTGCCGGGCTGCTATTTCAACATCGGCAACGGCGCCGGCGAAGGTGCGTGCGAGGTACACAATCCCTCGTACGATTTCAACGATGGCGCCCTGGCGCTGGGGGCAAGCGTGTTTGCGCGCATCGTCGAAACGCGCCTGGCGCAGGCTTGACCAACCGGGAGGTGAACCCATGAACCGTCGTCACAACAGCAATCGCCGCACAGTCGTACTCGCCTTGGGGGCCAGCGCCCTGCCCGCCTCCTTGGCTGCCCTTGCGCAACAGCCTTACCCCAATCGTCCGGTGCGCATCATTGTCGCGTCGGCAGCCGGCGCAGGTGACGACATCCCCGCGCGCATGCTTGCCGCCAAGATGAGTGAACTGCTCGG
Organism: Burkholderiales bacterium; assembly: GCA_040382235.1. Taxonomy (GTDB): domain Bacteria; phylum Pseudomonadota; class Gammaproteobacteria; order Burkholderiales; family JAEUOS01; genus JAEUOS01. The sequence continues at coordinate 72,591 of JBEIFV010000005.1, read as the reverse complement.
CCAGCAGTTCGTGATCGACAACCGCCCCGGTGCTGGCGGCATGATTGGCCAAACCTTTGTCGCCAAGGCACCTGCCGACGGCTATACCCTGTTGCTGGCCGGCGGGTCGATGGCGGGTGCGCATCATGTCAACGCCAACATGGGTTATGACCTGCAGCGCGATTTTTCTCCGGTTTCGTTGATCGAAACCGTGCCCTGGTCGTTTATCGCCAACCCCGCCCTTCCGGTGCGCACCGTGCAGGAATTCATCGCCTATGCGAAGGCGCGGCCGGGCACGTTGAGCTACGGCACCATCGGCGTCGGCCAGATCCCCTACTGGAGCGTGCGCCTGTTCAACAGCATGGCCGGAATCGACGCCCTCGAAGTGCCCTACAAGGGCACCCCGGAAGCACTCACCGACCTGATCGCGGGCCGCCTGGACTACTACTTTCCGGCCGTCGTCAATGCGGTCTCGATCAAGGACAAGGCGCGCATCATGGCCGTGACTTCGCGCGCACGTTCAGTCATGCTGCCGGAGGTGCCGACGCTGGCCGAATCGGGCTTGCCCGATTACGAAATGCCGGCCTGGCGCAGCATCATGGGTCCGGCGGGCATGCCGCGCGAGATCGTCGATATCCTCAACCGCACCATGGTCACGGCGCTGGCATCGCCCGACCTGCGTGAAAAATTGGCGGGTACCGGTTCGGTAGCCCAGTCCAGCACCCCCGATGAGCTGCGCAAGCGCTACCTGGACTGGAGCGGCATTTTCGGGCGCATCGCGCGCGACGCCGGGCTCAAGCCGCAATAAGCATTTCCAACGCTTCACCCAAGGAGAACGTCATGCACCCGAAAGCCAAGTTCCTGCTCACCGCCGCCATGGACATCGACCCCGACAAGGAGGCCTTGTTCAACGAGGTCTATGACACCGAGCACATCCCGGAGCTGTTGAAAGTGCCGGGCGTGCTAGCGGTGCACCGCTACGCGCTGGTGCCGCTCAACATGAGCATCGGCGGCGTCACCAAGATCATGGTCGCCGAGGGCGAACCCAAGTACACCGCCACCTATGAACTCGAAAACGCTGATGTGCCCGCCAGCGCCGCCTGGACCGCTGCGGTGGAATTGGGTCGCTGGCCGACGCAGGTGCGGCCGTACACGCGCAACCGCCGCCATACGCTGCGTGCGGTGATGTAGCCCTGGCCATAGGGCCCGGGAAGGCGTCGCGAGGGCCCGACTGTCGCGTAAAGCAGGCCTGTGCGCGGCCCAATGCTGCCGAACCGGCAACTCGCTGCCCATCGGCGCGCGCACTGCCAGTCCCGGTACCGTCAGCACGCGCTCGACACGGAATCCCGGCTGCGGCCTGCTCAAGCCAGAACGCACCGTGGGGGCGCATTGGACGTGCAAGGCGCAACGCGCAGCACGTTCCAGGTGCACAACCGCACTGTGCTCGTTGCAGACCCATTCCGACGAGGTATTGTGCAGCCGCAACTCCCCCCACTTGGCAACGCGCAACAACGACAACCGACTTCCCGGATGGGAGAGGCATGGCCGCTCAGCCCGCCGTTGGCATAGCCTTTGCTGGAGAGCAGCAGCATGAGTGCCCTCCCGTCCGTCGTGCCAGTACTTGATCTGTCGCCGTACTACGACGCGGCATCCACGCCCGCGCAACGGCAAGGCCTGGCGCGCGAGATCGATCGCGCCTGTCGTGAAACAGGCTTTCTTGTGGTTACAGGCCACCAGGTACCGCCGCGTACGGTGCAAGCCGCATTCGCCGCCGCATTCCGCTTTTTCGACGCGCCCGAGGACCTCAAACGCAGCACCATGCCGCGCGACGGACGCGTGCGCGGCTATACGCCGATGGGTCGGCTCGCATTGGCACGCAGCCTCGGGGCCGAATCGCCCACCGATCTTTCGGAACGCTTCCGCTTGGGCGCCTTTGGCTTTCCCGAAGACGAGTATCACGCAAGCCGGGCCAACGGCTGTTTCGCGCCAAACATCTGGCCGGATGATCCGGCCGGCTTTCGCTGGGCACTTGAGGCCTACTACCGCGCGATGGAGCTTCTCTCAGGCGACCTGATGCGCCTGTTCGCGCTGGCGCTGGACCTGCCCCTGCAGTTCTTCGACAAAAGCATCGATCGGCACATTTCATCCCTGTGCATCAACCACTACCCGGCCCTCGCGGGTGAGCCGGTGCCGGGCCAGCTACGCGCCGGCGCCCATACCGACTACGGCAGCCTGACCATCGTCGCCCCCACCCCGGCAGCGGGGCGCCTGCAGGTCAAAACGCGCAGCGGCGCCTGGGCCGAGATTGAACCCGGCCCCGGCGCATTCGTGGTCAACATCGGCGACCTGATGGCGCAATGGACCAACAATCGCTGGGTATCCACCCTGCACCGGGTGGGCAACCCGGCGCCAGGCGAAGCCGGCAGCAGCCGCCGCATATCGCTGGTGTTTTTCCATCAGCCCAACGACGATGCGTTGATCGAATGCATTCCGACCTGCCTGGCGAGCGGCGCCACCCCGCGCTTCGCACCGGTGACTTCGGGCGAACACCTGCGCATGAAAATCCAGCGCACATTCGTCGCGCCTGGGTTGTCACAGTCGCAGTCGCCGGAGCCGGCGGTGTTGGATACAGGCACGGCATAGCGTAGCGACCGCACTGCCCCATTGGCTCGCTTGCGCGAACGCACAAACCCACCGCAAAACATGCACCCGCCCCCAAGGAGCTCAACATGACGCCGCAGCAAATCAATCTTGTCCAGGCTTCGTTCGAGCAGGTCAAACCGATCGCCGCCACCGCCGCCGACCTCTTCTACAAGCGCCTGTTCGAGCTCGACCCCGCGCTCAAGCCGCTGACCAAGGGTGACATGCAGCGCCAGGGCATGATGTTGATGAACATGATCGGCACCGCGGTGGCCGGCCTGTCAAAGCCGGAGGCCATCATCCCGGCGGTGCGCGCACTGGGCGAACGCCATGTCGGCTACGGCGTCAAGAACGAACACTACGCGACTGTCGGCGAAGCACTGCTGTGGACCCTCGGTGCCGGACTCGGCGCGGCCCTCACCGCCGACGTGAAAGAGGCCCGGACCTCGGCTTACGGTTTGCTGGCGGGAGTCATGCAGGGCGCATAGGCTGCGGCCAGGTGACGCGCTGACGGTGCGTCGGCTTGCAACGGGCAGGCCACCAATATCGCGGAAGGCCGCATTCAAAGGCTGGCGCAAGCCCCTCCCAAGAGGCCGCCCTCACCGCGCCACCCAGGTTCGATGCGCGCAATCGGCATGCAGAGCGAGCAGCCCTGCATCCAGTCGCACCCCCAACCCGGGCCCGTCGGGCAACACGGAATGGCCGCCCGCACGCGCGGGCACCGTGCCGCCGCCCAGGCGATCGAACAGCGGGCTTTCGTCGAACTGCAATTCCAGCGCATCAAACGATTCCATCGCCGCGCCAACCTGCAGGCTCATCGCGTGCGCGATCGGCCCGCTCGGATTGTGCGGCGACATCGCCACCCCGTAGCCGGCGAACGCGTCTGCTGCGCGCAGCATCTCGGCCAGGCCGCCCATGTATTTCACGTCGGGCATCATCACATCGTAGGCGCCGGCTTCGCAATACGGGCGAAACGCATCCAGGCCGATGCCCTGTTCCATTCCGGCCAGGCGAATCCCGCGCGCGTTGGCGGCCCCGCGCAGGCGCACCAGCGCGGCGATGTGGGCCGCGGTCTCCTGCAGCGGGCACTCGATCCAGTAGACGCCGCACGCGGCGGCCGCATGGATCAGTCGCACCGCGGTGGCTTCATCAAAGCGCCAGTGGCAATCGACCATCAGCCGGCAGTTCGGTCCGATCTGCTCGCGCACCGCGGCCACGCGCGCCAGGCCAGCCTGCATCGCGGCATCGCCGCCCCCGGCCGCACACAGCGCCGGATTCACCTCGTCGAAGGGGGCCAGCTTGAAGGCGCGGAAGCCCGCATCCCGCGCGTCACGCGCACTGCGCGCGAAACCCTGCGGCGAACGCTCCACGGTGCGCCGGTTGATGTTGGCGTACAGCGGAACAGACTCGCGCCGAGCGCCGCCAAGTGCCTCGACCAAGCGCACTCCTGCCTTCTGTGCGTGCAGATCCCACAAGGCCTGATCGATCGCCGATACCAGCGCCGCTTCGACCAGATTGCGCGGCCGGATCATTGCTGCAAAGGCAGCTGGCGCGGCCGCGGAACTCTCCTGGGCGTTTGCCGCCAGCGCTTCAGCCGCGGCGGCAAGCGCGCTCTCCTTGCCGTTGAGCGTGGCCTCGCCGTTTCCAACGCGGCCCTCATCATCAGCCAATTGCACGAACACCCAACGCGTCTTGGGCGAGATCGTCAAATTGTGCAGCGCCATGCTGCGCACTCGGCTTTGGCTCATGTCCCAGCCAATATACACATGGCCGGGCGCGCTGGCACAACGGCATTGCAGCAGCTCAGTCCTGGCCTTCGGTCGCGCGTCATCGATTGCTCGCTGGGAGTTCGCTGCTTGCGTCACGGATTTAGCCAGATGCGCCTTTACGCGAGGAGCTTTTGTCATCTTGTACAACCGCCCGTCGTTCCGCACGGTGCGTGTGGGATCGATGCGAACAGGCCAGCGTGTCCTGGTGCAGCCCCGGCACCGCGCCTGCCGACTCGAAGCGCCCCCAGCGTTTGGGTTGGTATGCTCCCCCTTTTGCTTGCACAATCTGGATTCATGGACTCCCTGTCACAAATCGCACTGGGCGCCGCGGTCAGCGTAGCCACCATGGGGCGGCACACCGCCGTGTGGAAGGCGGCGTTATGGGGTGGGGTGGCCGGCACGCTGCCCGACCTCGATGTGCTGATCGACCATGGCGACGCGATCCGCAACATGGTGCTGCACCGCGCGGAGACGCATGCGCCGTTCTGGTTGAGCCTGTTTTCGCTGCCGTTCGCTATCACAGTGGCGCGCCTGCATGGCGAGTGGGCGCACTGGCGGCGCTGGTGGCTGGCGATCTGGCTGGCGCTGGTCACCCACCCCCTTCTCGACGTGATGACGGTCTACGGCACGCAACTCGCCCTGCCTTTCAGCGACTACCCGTATGCGGTGGGCAGCGTGTTCATCATCGACCCCTTGTACACCCTGCCGCTCCTGATCGGTGCCGGCTGGGCCCTGGCCACACGCGAGAAGGATCAGGGTATGGGGCTTGTCAGTCGCCGCGGCATGCGCGCCAACATCATCGGCCTGGCGCTCAGCACCGCCTATCTGGGCTGGGGCGTGATTGCGCAGCAGCAGGTGACGCGCGTGACCACCGCCACGCTGGCGGTGCAAGGCATTGCAGCCGAGCATGTGCTGGTCACGCCCAGCGCCTTCAACAGTCTCTTGTGGCGGGTGGTGGTAATCAGCGGCGACACTTACCTCGAAGGTTTCCACTCCCTGCTTGACCAACCGTCTGGCGCCATGCCGGCCATCAGCTTCGAGCGCTATCCGCGCGGCAATGCGTTGGCCACCGAACTGCAGCGCGATCTGGCGATACGCCGCATACGCGACTTCAGCAAGGGCTTCTATGCCTTGCGGGCCGACGGCGCGCGCGTACGCATCACCGACCTGCGCATGGGTCAGGAGCCGAACTACATCTTCAGCTTCGCCGTCGCCGAACGTCACAGCCCCGCGGTGCCGCTGGCCAGGCCGGAACAGATCGGCGCACGGCCGGACATCGCCTGCGGCCTGCCCTGGATCTGGCGGCGCATGTGGGGCGAAGCCTTGCCGCCACCGACCAAGTACTGCGCAAAGCCTGCGGGATGAGCCACTCAATGGTGCCCGGCAGCAGGCGCAAAGCAGCGAACGTTGGCAAACAGCAACCCGGTCCGCGCACGGCAAGCCACGCGCTTCACGTCGCAGAGCACCTGCCGTCTCACCCCTGGCCCGCCCCCTGTGACTCCTGACAGTAGAGCCGAACCCATGACCTCCGACCTGACCACGCTTGTCAAACTGATCCGCCAGTTCGCCCTCGAGCGCGACTGGGAACAGTTCAATTCGCCCAAGAACCTGGCCTGCTCGCTATCGATCGAGGCGGCCGAGGTGCTGGAGCATTTCCAGTGGCTGACCGACGACCAAAGCCGTGAATTGCCGGCTGACAAGGTGCAAGCTGTCGCGCTGGAAGCGGCGGATGTGTTCCTTTATCTGTTGAACCTGACCGACAAACTGGGCATCGACCTGGTGGTGGCGGCGCGCCAAAAGCTCCTGATCAATGCGCAGAAGTATCCGGTCGAACTGGCGCGCGGGTCCAGCAAGAAATACACGGAGTTCTGAAGCATCGGATCCGGGCCCGGTCGGCATTTCCGGTATTCTTACGTTTCGTTGATCGATCCGGACTCCAAATGAGCGCAACCACCCTTTCGGCCAAGTTCCAGATTTCCATTCCCAAAGATGTGCGTGAAGAGATGGGATTGAAGCCGGGGCAGAAATTCGAGTTTCTGCGGATCGGCCGCACCCTCAAGCTCGTACCGCAGCCCACAATGGAAGATCTATTCGGCCTTGGCCGCGGCGCCAACCCGGACAGGCTCCGGGATCGCGATGACCGCGACGCGCGTTTGTCGAAACCCGCTCCGGCGAAGAAGAAACCGCGAGTCGCCTGACGCATGGTGGTCGCAGATACTTGCGTCTGGGTCGAGTGGATTACCGGCTCCGCGCTGGGCAAGCGCTTTGCGCCGGTCTTCGCCGACACCCCCAAGCTGCTCGTACCTACGCTCATCCAACATGAGCTATACAAATGGGGCCTGCGTGAACTTTCCGAAGAGCAGGCGGAGGCCGTCGTTGCCGGCACCCGACTTGCTCGTGTCATCCCGCTTACCGAGTCGATAGCATTGCACGCGGCGGCACTCGCGCGAGTTCATCGCCTGGCGACGGCGGACGCGATCGTGTATGCCACGGCCGACCTTGCCAACGCTCGTCTCATCACCATCGATCGGCATTTCATGGGATTGGCTGGCGTGGACTGCACGCGCAAGGCATAGCATGCGCGTTGCACAAGCAGGCAATACCCGACGTGGTGCGGCGCCGGATACAACAGCATGCAGCCTCAGGCAGCCACGCCCGAATCGCGCGCGCCGGGCGGCGCCGCTGACCGGAATTAACGTGAGCCCGTGCAGGCGCTGCGCATGTCTCCATGCTCGCAAGCCAACTTGCGCAAGGACCGCGCCGATCAGCGCAGGTCAATCTTCAACGCCGCCCTCTGCACCTTACCCAATGCCGTCTTGGGCAGGCTGTCGACAAACACAACGCGATGCGGGTGCTTGTATTTCGCGATGCGGCCGTTGAAGATCGCAAGCACCCCCTGCTCGTCGATCACGGCATCCGGCTTTCTCACCACCACCGCCACCGCGACCTCGCCCCATTTCGCGTCCGCCACGCCGACCACCGCGGCTTCGAGCAATTCGGGGCAATCGGCCAGCAGGTTCTCGATCTCGGCCGGGTAGATATTTTCGCCGCCTGAGATGATCATTTCCTTGGAGCGCCCGACAATGTAATAGAAGCCGTCCTCATCCTGTCGCGCCAAATCACCGGTCTTGAACCAGCCATTCTCGAACGCCGGGTTGTCGGCATCGCGCCAGTAGCCACGCACGATGTTGTGGCCACGCAACCAGACCTCACCGGTCTGCCCGCGCGCCACCTCGGCACCGCCGGCCATGAGGCGCGCCTCCACATGCAGGGCCGCCTTTCCGCAGCTGCCTACGTGGCTCATCGCATCTTCGGTGCGCAACGCGATCGAAACCGGGCCGGTCTCGGTGGCACCATAGACCTGGATCACCGGAACGCCGCGCGCATGCATGGCGTTGATGAGCGAATGCGGCACCACCGAGGAGCCGCAGTTGATGCGCTTCAACGACGACAAATCGGTGGTCGCGAAATCCGGATGTTCGATCACGCTCTTCAGTACCGCCGGCACCAGCAGTGAAATGGTCGGCCGATGCAGCGCGCAGTCCGCAAGCCAGCGCCCGGGATCGACCCGCGCGTGCATGGTGATGGTGGCGCCCAGCGAAAGCAGCGGCAGGGTCTGGATGCACAGCCCGCCGACATGAAACATCGGCAGATTGAGCAGCAGGCGATCGTCGTGCGTAAGGTCCTGGCTGGCGATCGCGCTCTGGATATTCCACAACAGGTTGGCCTGGGTGTGCAGCGCGCCCTTGGGCCGGCCGGTGGTGCCCGAGGTGCTGACGATCAGCACGGCATCTTCGTCGCTGCCCGTCACGGCTTGCGCAAGCGCGCCGTCCTCCAGGTTGGCGGTGCTCTCGCATAGCGCACCAAAGGCCTGCGTCGGAATCACGGCAGCCTGCGCGCAGGCGCCGCCCAAGCCTTGCATTGCCTGATCCACCAGCAGAAAGCGCGGCTCGGCATGCTTGAGCATGGTGGCAAGCTCTGGCACCGCAAGCCGGAAATTGAGCGGCACCGCGATCGCGCCCAGGCGCGCGCAAGCCATCAGGAGCGCGATGAAGTCAGGGTGATTGAGCCCGAGAAACGCAACACGGTCGCCGTGCCTGATGCCATTGGCGTACAGGTGGGCAGTGGCGCGCAGAATGCGTTGCCACAAGGCTGCGTACGAGCGGTCTTCGCCCTCGAAATGAAACGCCGTCGCAGAAGGCGTCATCAGCGCCCAGTGCTCGATGATGCGCGAAAGATTCATGGTTCAGCGCCGCCTGCTACACCGCCGATTCGTCATCACGTTCGCCCGGCTCATAGAGGCACTCGCGGCCCAGCCGGTCCAGGCACAGTTCGGCGGTCCACGGCAGCATCAGCGAGCCGCAACGCGAATCGCGATACAGGCGCTCCAGCGCCAGGGTTTTCAACATCGATTGCCCGCCGCAGGTGCGCACCGCAAGGCGGCACAACTCGTTGGCGTTTTCCATGATGGTGTAATGCGCGGCGTAGCAGCGCAGCCGGGTTTCCTTGTCCGGGTCGACGCGCGCATCGCGCGCGTTCTGCAGGAACAGCGCGCGCGTCTGCTCCAGCTTGATCTTCATCTCGGCGACCGTGATCTGCTTGGTCGGGTACATGCGGCGCTTGACCGGCGGCGTGCCGGGCATTTCACCGCGCAAGTAGCCGACGGTGAAGTCATAGGCCGCCTGCGCGATGCCCATGTAGGTGGGCGAAAGCGTGGTGAACATATGCGGGTAGCGCATGGCCGCCTGCACGTAATGGCCTTCCGGAATCAGGCGCTCGCAATTGGCGACGAATACATCTTTCAGGAGCAGCGTGCGCGAGACCGTGCCGCGCATGCCCAGCGGATCCCAGTCGCCGACCACGCTGACCCCTGGAGCCTTGGCGTCGACGGCGAGATACAGCGAATCGCGCATCGTCGCATCGGGCCTGTCGATGGTGCACAGCACGCCGTAATAGTCCGCCGCGCCGGAAAGGGAGGCAAAAATCTTCTTGCCGGTGACCAGGTAGCCGCCATCGACCTTTTTCGCCAGCGTGCCCCAGGGCGCCTTGCCGGCCGCAGCCGCGCCGCCTTCGGAGAACGGCTGCGAGTAGATCTTGCCCTGCCTGGCGACGCGCTCGAAATGGATCGCGCGATTGCTCTCGTGCTCGGTGCGCTCGGCCGCGCTCATGTCGAGCGCATCGGCGATGAAGCTGATCCACATCATCGAACACACATGCATGTTGTAGGACAGCGCAGTGGCGCCGCAATGCCGGCCCATTTCAGCGGCGGCGATCACGTAGGTGGTGAAATCGGCCCCCAGACCGCCATGCGATTCGGGCACGCACATGCCGAGCAGGCCGACCTCGCGCATGTCGTCGTAGTTGATGAAGGGAAACACGGCATCGCGATCCCACCGGGCGGCGCGCGGTGCGAACTTGTTCATGCCGATGTCGCGCGCCAGGGCGAAGATGCGTTCCTGCTTGGGCGTCAGGGTGAAGTAGCCGTTGTCGATCGGCGGCGGCGTGTAACGGCCGCGAACGGGTGCTTGTGCAGAGGCGAGGACGGCGGCCATGGGATTCTCCCGCAAAGGGTTTTCAGGAAAAGTGTCGCTTGAGAAAGTCGAGGACCGCAGCATCGAAGGCCGGCGGGTCCTCCATGTTGGCCAGGTGGCCCACGCCAGTCAGACACAGGTACTCACAACCCTGGATGCGCGCTGCCATTTTTTCCATCACGGCAGGTGCTGCGTTCTTGTCGTGCTGGCCGGCCAAGGCCAGGGTCGGCACGCGGATATCCGCCAGTTGCGCGCGCCGGTCGAAGGCCACGATCGCCGACAGCGCCGCCCGATACGCAGCCTCCGGCACGCGTGCCATCAGTGCAGCAGCGGCGGCGTGCGTGGCGGCGCTTGCACCTGCTGCCATCATGCCGGGCACCAGTTCGGCGGCCAGCGCCGCCATGCCGCGGCCTGCATCCAGCGGCGCGAAGCGCGACTGCAGAAAGCCCTGCTGCCAGGCGCCGCCGGGCGTGCCGAATGCCGGGCTGGTGCCGGAAAGAATCAGTCCATTGATCTTGTGCGGAAACAGCGCCATCGCCTCCTGCGCGACCATGCCACCCATGCTGTGACCGAGCAGCACGGTGCGCGGTGCGGCAAGCACATCAACCAGAGCCTCAAGCGCGCGCGCCAGGCCTTCGTTGGTGTAAGGGTCGATCATCGGCGATTCACCATAGCCCGGCATATCCCAGGCGACTGCGCGAAAGCCGTTTTCGGACAGCGCCTTGAGGGTGCTTGGCCACGCCTCCTTGGCGCCGCCCACACCATGCAGCATCACTACGGCGGTGTCGCCGCTGCCGGCTTCGAGAATGGCTGGCAGCTTCATGCGGATGCCAGTTCTCCCAGCAACTGACCGGCGTTGACCACCGGCACGTCGTCCAGGCTGACGCTGCAGCCCTTCATCGGCAGGTCAAAATGCCCCAGCGTATGCCGGCCTGCGACCTCGTTGGCGCCGGTGGAATAGAGGAAGTTGCCGGCGAAGGCGCGCAATTCGGTGCCGTTGAAATCCTTCTTGTCGTAGAACATCATCGAATCCCAGCGCGCCAGCGGGTTCATGCCCCAGCCCACATGCGAGACCGCATAGGCCTCCTGGTCGCCCCAGGCCGCGAAATACCCGCGCATCAACTGCGCGTCCAGATGCTCGCCCTCGATGTTGGTCACAAAATCGTTCTCGATGGTGAGCGTGATCGGCTCCTGCAGATAGCGCTTGAAGGTAAGGTTGACGTCCCCCGGCGCCATCACCAGGCTGCCGTTGACCGACCCGCTCTTGGGAAATGCCAGGCACAGGCCGCCGGGCCAGTGGCTGATGCTGCCGGGCCGGGCGGTAAAGCCCCAGCCGCCGCCAACGCGCGCCCCGGCCAGTTCGATCCGCAGATCCGAGCCGGCGTCCGACTTCACCTGCATGCGCCTGGCATTCTTGAGCATGCGCATGCCGGCACGCACGCGCGCCTCCAGCGCCGGATCGGGCGCGCACCGCTCAAGCACCTCCGGATGCTCGTTCGACACCATCAGCACCTTGGCGCCACCTTGCAAGATCGCCGGCAGCTCAATGGCGTGCAGCAGGCCTTCAACGGTGAGATCGGCCACAAATGAGGATTTGGCCAGCGCATCGATCACCGGTGCCAATTGGCCGATGGCATCCGACGCGCCGGTCGAGCGCACCGGTACCGGTGCGGTCAGCCTGGGGCTCTGCAGCACCAGGTGGTAAAAGCGCGCGCCCAGTTGCGCCAGCGCCAGTTCGGCCAGCTGCACATTGACCGGGCGCGACTGGGTTTCCGACAGGATGGCCGCGGTATCACCACGCTGCACCCCGCACAGCTTGAATACCTCCGCGAATACCTCGATCCACTTGCCTTCAATGCGTTCTGTCAACACGATTTAATCCGATCACTGAGTCCCAAAAATGTCATCACTGCCCGGGCGAGGCGGGTACTCGAAAGTTCGCGCGCCGACTGCCGCAATGTCAAACACGGCAGGCCACGCACCCGGAGGCGCGCCCTACTTCGCATCCCTCAGTCGCAGGCCCCAGCGTTCGGCCAGCTTCGGCGCCCGGCCCGGTGTGCTCCAGGGACACACCGCGATGCAGATGCCGCAGCCGTAGGTCTCGTTGAAGTAGGGCATGCACTTGTCGAAATCCACCCACCACTTGCGCTCTCCGCGCACATCGGCCTTCTCGTTGTTGATCGCCTGCGGCGGGCAGGCATCGGTGCATACCCGGCAGCGGGTGCAGAAATCGTCAGCGCCGAAGCGGTCCGGCACATCGGCCGTAAGCGGCATGTCGGTTTCCACCGCGGCCAAGCGAAACGAGGAACCCAATTCGCGATTGATGATCGAGCCGTGCTTGCCCAGTTCACCAAAACCAGCCGCCAGCGCGGCCGGCACCAGGGACAAGGAGCCAACCCAGGGGCCCGCATGCGGCTTGGCCTGGAAACCCTGCGCACGAATCCACTGCGCTGTGAAGTTGGCCACGCGCGCACCGCGGTTGTACTGGTCGGCCACCTCGATCTGGCTTTCCAGATTGGTCGCGTCGAGCTCACACACTTCCGACAGTCGCGCATGATCCATCTTGATCGCCAGCACCAGCACATGCGGCAGGTCGCTGGCATGGCCCTGATAGACCCATAGCGGGTTCATATCGGCCACCCCCGCCAACTCCGCTTCGCTGCCGGCGGCGCGCAATGCCGGGCGATTGAGCGCGAAAGCCTTGAGCTCGCCGGTCCATTGCGTCGCGGTCTTGTCGATCTTTTGCGGGGCGGGCGGGTCGAGGCGCGGTCCGCGATCGGCCTTGGTATAAATGGTCTCGAAGGCCGGAGCGCTGTTGAAACGATCCACCGTATGCCGCTGCATCTTTTCATGCACCAGGGTCTCGGGTCTGCGCGACCAGAAAATATGCCGCGGCGCACGTTGCAGCCCTTCGCCCACGCCATTGACCGCGTTGCCGGAAATGCCTTCGAGCATCGCAGCCACGTGCGGCCCGGGCTGCCATGGCAAGGCAGCCCAGCGCGTGCGCGGCGGACGCGTGGTGCTCATTTCAAATGCCCGGCACGGAGCTTGGCGTCATCGTTCGCCCAGCGGCGGTCGCATCGGCCCTTGCCCCGGCCTGCTGGCCGCATCGGCGCATGGGAACCACCAGCTCAATGAGATATCGGCACGCCGCTGTCATGCTTGCAAATTATATGAAGATGCATAGAATGTCAACGTGACCGAACCCCACGCCCTTGAGAAACCCGCTGCATCCACCGTGCGCCGCCAAGGTGCATTTGTTCACGACTACATCTCATATCTGCTGGCGCGCGCCAGCCATGCGGTGTACAAGGAATTCGACCGCGAGGTACGCGCCGCCGGCCTCAGCTCCCTTGAATGGCGCGTGCTGGCAACGCTTTCAGACGGCGACGGCCTGACCATCGGTGAGCTGGCACGGGAAGTGGTCGCGCAACAGCCGACGCTCACCAAGCTGGTGCTGCGCATGGAGTCGGCCGGGCTACTGGAGCGGCGTGCCAGCGCGGACGACGGCCGCAAGACCCTGGTACATGAATCACGGCGCGGCCGCGACATGGTCCTGCCGCTGCTGGCTGCCTCGAAGCGCCATGAAGCCATCGTGCTGGCATCGTTCAAGCCGGAGGAAGTGCAGGCCTTGAAGAAGATTTTGCATGGATTGATTGCGCGCTTTGATTCCCGGCAGGATTGATGCCGGGGTTTTCATGATGGCTTGCGGTTCCACTTTTTAAGGAGTGTGTCATGGGCTTTAGATCACTGGCTGCTTTACTGATGTTGGGCGTGGTGTCGCAAGCGGCGGCGCAGTCCAGCGCGTCGACGGTGCTGCAGATCTCCAGTTGGGTGCCGCCATCGCATTTCATCTATCGCGAGCTGATGGCGCCGTGGGCGGCCGGGGTCGAGAAGGCCACCCAGGGCCGGGTCAAGGTAGACACCCTGCCCAAGGGTGTGGCTTCGCCGCAAGGCCACTTCGATGCGATTCGCGACGGCCTGGCGGATGTCACATTCAACATCCACGGCTATGTGCCGGGGCGCTTCGCGCTCACCAAACTTGTGGAGTTGCCCTTCATCGGCGACAACGCCGAGGCGCTGTCGGTGGCCTACTGGCGCATGCACGAGAAGCACCTGGCGCGCGCCGGTGAACACAAGGGCTTGAAGGTACTGGCCTTGTTCGCCCATGGCCCGGGCCAGGTCTACAACAGCAAGAAGCCCATCAATACCCTGGCCGATCTGCAAGGCATCAAGTTCCGTGTCGGCGGCGGCATGGTCAATGACGTCGGTCGCCTGATCGGCGCCAATACGATGTTGAAGCCGGCCACCGAATCGTATGAGCTGATGAGTACCGGCGTGGCCGACGGCGTGTTTTTTCCGGCCGAGTCGGTTTCCACCTTCAAGCTCGAAAAATTCGTCAAGTTCTCCACGGTTTTTCCGGGCGGGCTGTACAACACCAGCTTCGTGTTCTTCATGAATGACGACAAATTCCAGAAGCTTTCCAAGGCCGATCAGGATGCCATCATGTCGGTCTCAGGCGAGACGCTTTCGCGCAGCATGGGACGGGTGTGGGACGTGCGCGACCGCGAAGCCGTCGCCATTCTCGCCAAGGCCGGGGTCAGTATTGTCAAGGCCGGCAACGCCTTGGTCGACGATGTGGTCAAGCGCACTGCGTCGCTAGAAGGCGACTGGATCAAGGACGCCAATGCCAGGGGGCTGGATGGCACCAAGGTGCTGGGCGAGTTCAAGGACGAGATCAGGAAGCTGACGCCGCGGTAGCAGGGCTGCGCATGTTCGGTGCTGCGCGGCGGTGTGGGCCGGAAATCGGATTGCCGCCGAGGCCCTTTGCTAAATCGCCGGCAGCGCCGCCATCGCGTCGTCCACCGCCTGGCGCAGCAGATCGACGATTTCGCTCAGCTCGCCGTCAGTCACGATGAACGGCGGCGCCAGCAGCACGTGGTCGCCAGCCCGGCCATCGACGCAGCCGCCGCTGGGGTAACAGGCCAGGCCCAGCCGCATCGCGCTTTGCTTGATGCTCGCATGCAGCTGCAACGCTGGGTCGAAGGGCGTGGCGCTGTCGCGATCGGCCACCAGTTCGATCGCCTGCATCAGGCCACGACCGCGGATGTCGCCCGCATGTGGATGCGTGGCAAAGGCCCGGCCGAGTTCGGCCCGCAGATGTGCGCCGCGCTGGCGCACCGCCTCCAATAGTCCGTCATCCTCGATCACCCGCTGCACCTCGAGCGCGGCGGCGCATGCCAGCGCATGCCCCATGTAGGTGAAGCCATGCTGGAACGCGCCTGAACCGCGGGTGAAGGCATCATGTACCTGCTGGCGCGCCAACACCGCGCCGATCGGCTGGTAACCCGCGCCCAGGCCCTTGGCGATGGTCACCAAATCCGGCGCCACACCTTCCTGCTCACATGCATACAGCGTGCCGCAACGCCCCATGCCGCACATGACCTCATCGAGTATCAGCAGGATGCCGTGGCGATCGCACACTTCGCGCACCTGCCTGAAATAGCCCGGCACCGCCGGCGCCGCACCGAGCGTGGCGCCGACCACCGGCTCGGCGATGAAGGCGATCACGGTTTGCGCGCCGACCTGCAGAATCGCCTGCTCAAGCTCATCTGCCAGACGTGTACCGTATTGCTCGGCAGTTTCGCCTGGCCGCTGCTCGCGATAGGGGTAACAAGGGCTCACGTGGGTGACATCCATCAGCAGCGGCGCATAGGGCGCCCGGCGCCATTGATTGCCGCCGATCGCAAGCGCGCCAAGGGTATTGCCGTGATAGCTCTGCCGTCGCGCGATGAAATGCGTGCGCTGCGGCTGCCCGATCTCCAGAAAGTACTGGCGCGCCATCTTGAGTGCGGTTTCCATCGCCTCGCCGCCACCCGAAACAAAGGCGACGTGGCTGATGCCGGCCGGCGCGCGTGCCACCAGGTGTTCCGCCAAAGCCTCGGCCGGATCGCTTGAGAAGAAGCTGGTGTGCACGTAACTCAAACGGTCGGCCTGGCGCTTGAGCGCTTCGATCACGCGCGGATGGCCGTGGCCCAGGCACGAGACCGCCGCGCCGCCGGAAGCGTCGATATAGCGCTTGCCGTCTCTATCGAAAAGATAAATGCCCGCGCCGCGCACGGCGACCGGATAGTCATGGGCCGGTGCGCGATGGAAGATTCTCGAAGGCATGTTGGACCCCGTTCACAAAACAAAGATGGAAGCGCAGGCGATGCCGGCAAGCACCGAATGTAGTGGTGACAATGATGAATATACAATCAGCGCGCCCCGACTCGGCGCAGCACCGCCACCCGCATCCCATCCCTTAGGCTCGTAGCCATGCCCCTACTCGCGGTCGCCCGCCTTTGGTTCGAAGGCAATGCCTTCTCCCCATTGGCCACCGGTCAGGCCCAGTTCGCAGCACGCGAATGGGTACGCGGCCCGGCCGCATTGGTCGCAGCACGCGACACCGCCACCGAACTGGCAGGCGTGCAGGACGTGCTCGCGCATCAACCGCAATGGCGTGCCGAATTGCTGCGCAGCGCCTCCGCCAACCCGGGCGGCCCGATCGAGCACGCGTTGTTCGAAGCCTGGTGCGAGGAAGTCACAGCCGACCTGACAGCGCTGCGACCGGATGCGGTATATCTGTCGCTGCACGGCGCCGCCATCACCGACCAATGCGCGACCCCTGACATGGAGATCATGCGGCGCGTGCGCCACCTGCTGCCGCACACACCACTGGCCGCCAGCTTCGACCTGCACGGCAACATGCCGCCGGCAATCACCCCCTACCTCGACTTCGCGACCGGCTACCGCACCTACCCGCATGTCGACATGCGCGAGACCGCTGCACGCGCTGTCGCCCGACTGTTGCGCATCGCTGCCGGCGCCGTGCCGGCGCACGGCTTCGTGCTACCTCTCGGCCTGCGCCTGCCCAGCTTCAACATGCGCAGCGAAGTCGCGCCGATGGCCCCGTTACTGGCCCAGGCGCGCGCGCTCGAACAGGCCGCATCCGGAGATCTGGACATCACGCTGTTCGGCGGCTTTCCCTACGCCGACACGCCTGACACCGGCGCATCGGTGATGGCCTGGGCCGCGAGCGCGGGCGAGGCACAGGCGGCCTGCGAAGACATGGCTACACGCTGGCGCGCCTGCGCACATCATTTCACGCCCCGGTTGGCAGATGCCGCTTCCGGCTTAAGGCGAGCCGGCGACCTGCTCGCCGCGCAACTGACCAGCGCATGGCGGCCGATCGCCGTTACCGACCCCGCCGACAACCCCTTGTCCGGCGGCGCCGCCGACACACCGGGCCTGCTGAGCGCGCTGCTGGCCGCACGCACCGCGAGCGGCTCGCCGATCGCCGCATGCGCCCCTGGCACCATCGTGTTCGCCTATTTCTTCGACCCCGAACTGGTCGCCCGCGCCCGTGCGGCCGGCGTCGGAGCACGACTCGCGGTGTCACTCGGGGGCCGCCTCGACCGCCGCTTTGGCGCCCCGGTCGAAGCCAGCGCGCAGGTGCTGCTGCTGACCGACGGCCGCTTTCGCAACAGCGGGCCGATGGAGCGCGGCAGCCTGGTCACGCTGAGTGACACCGCACTCATCGACATCGACGGCGTGCGGGTCATCGTGACCGCAAGCGTCGGTGCGGCCAACGACCCCGGCTTTTTCACATTGCACGGCATCGATCCCGCGCAGATGAGGCTCATGTGCGTCAAGGCCAAGAACCATTTTCGCGCGGCGTTTCTCGAGATCACGGAGGCGATCATCGATGTCGACTGTGCGGGGCCGGCAGCGGCGGATCTCGCCACGCTGAAGCGTGGTGGACTTGACTGAAGGCGGTTCGCGCCCGAGGTCAGCTTGCGCGCCGATACCTGCCGGACAACTGAAGCGCCAGCATCGGGCGGGACCCGACCCATCAGCGACATTCGAGCCTCCGATTTCGAAGCCCGAAAACCGACGTTCGTGCCGTTGCTTCAAGGACTCAGGATTCAGCCCCTTACAGCTGCCCTACGTCATCTGTCGTTCGCCTCGTTGGTAGCGGGATTTCTCGTGCTGATCCCGCCCCGCATGCCGTGACAACGACGGTCGGCGCCGCTGCCGATGCAACCATTGCACTATAATGCCGCGTGGCAACGCTGATTCGCCTCCCCAGGTCCAAGCTCACCATGTACGCCGGCGACCACAACCCGCCGCACTTCCATGTGCTGGCCAACGATGGCTCCGAAGCTCTGATTGACTTGGCATCCCTGCGGGTGATCGACGGGACAGTGCGGCCGGCAGTGTTGAAGGAATCGCTGGTTTAGGCCAGCCAGAATGTGGCTCTACTGGCCACGAAGTGGAAGGAATTGAACCCATGAGGCCGAAGCAATTCACTCTGTCCAGCGTCAAGGCAACGCCGACCGCCAGCTTGCTGCTGCGCTATGCGGATGGCGGGCAATTCGAAGTCAGTCTGGTAGACACGATCATGCAGCACCCTACGCTGGAACGGCTGAAGGATCCCAAGGTGTTCAGCTCGGCCAAGGTCGGTGACCACGGCGCCTCGGTGATCTGGGCGAACGATGACGACCTGGAGTTGGCAGCCGACAACCTACGCGCACGTGCGGTTGAGCAGGCCGGCAGCGTATCGCATGAATTCATTTGGAATTGGATGGCCAGGCACGACCTGACCCTCGACACGGCGGCGGTGGCGCTGGGCGTGTCCCGTCGCATGCTCGCCTACTACCGTAGCGGCGCCAAGCCAGTGCCGCGCACCGTCGCCCTGGCCTGCCTCGGCTGGGAAGAGGTGATCAAGAACGATGGCGGTTACGCACTGGCCGCGTAGGTACGGCCGTCCACTGTTGGCAACGTGCGTCGCATGATTGTTTGATTTTGCCTGGTAGCTGACATTCGTCAGGGTCGGCAACTGGCAGACTGCGGCCGACCACAACCCCGCTCCATGGCCATTGCCAACGGCCGCAATGAGACGCATTGCTGCCACTAACCTTTGCCGACATCAACGTCGACGGTGCGGGCCCGGCGGCGACGAGCCGCGCCAACTTGCGCCGCTCGCATGCTTCGATCTGTATGTTGCGCATGTCAGACAGGCTCGCCGGCCAAGCATCCCGCCGCAGGCCCGGTGATACCATCGAAAGCCAGGCGCGACGGCGCGCCACGGCGCCTGAACCGAAAGGACCGACATGCACGATCTGGTGATCCGCCGCGGTAGCGTGGTCGACGGCAGCGGCGGCGCGCCGTTCACCGCCGATGTGGCGATCGACGGCCGACGCATCACGGCCGTCGGCGCCATCGCACAAAGCGGCCGCAGCGAAATCGATGCGGCGGGCCACATCGTCGCGCCCGGCTTTGTCGATATCCATACCCATTACGACGGCCAGGCAACCTGGGATGACGAGATGGCGCCCTCCTCCTGGCATGGAGTGACTACCGTCATCATGGGCAACTGTGGCGTCGGCTTCGCGCCGGCGCGGCCCGACCGGCATGCATGGCTGATCGGCCTGATGGAAGGCGTCGAGGACATTCCCGGCACCGCGCTGGCCGAGGGCATGACCTGGGACTGGGAAAGCTTTCCACAATACATGGACGCGCTGGAGAAGCTGCCGCGCACCGTCGACGTCGCCACCCATGTTCCGCACGGCGCGGTGCGCGCCTATGTGATGGGTGAACGCGGCGCGCGCAACGAGGCGCCCACCGCCGCCGATATCGAACAGATGGCGGCCATCGTCGAGGAAGGTCTGCGTGCCGGCGCCCTGGGCTTCTCGACCTCGCGCACGGTGCTGCACCGCTCGGTCGACCGCGAACTGGTGCCGGGCACCACCGCAACCCCGGAAGAACTGCTCGGCATCGGCCGCGCCCTCGGCCGCGTCGGCCACGGGGTATTCGAAATGGTGTCCGACTTCAGGCGCGAGTGGAACGAATTCGCCTGGATGGGCGAACTGAGCCGCGAGTCCGGCGTGCCGGTGACCTTCGCGGCGCTGCAGTCGATCGCCAAGGAAATTCCGCTGCAAGAGCAGCTGGCCACGATGGAGGCCGAGAACGCGCGCGGCGCTCGCCTGATAGCGCAGATCGCGCTGCGCGGCACCGGTTTGGTGATGGCCTGGCGCGGCACGGTGCACCCGTTTCGCTTCAAACCCGCCTGGATGGAGATCGCCAGGCTGTCGTGGCCCGAGCAACTGGCCAGGCTCAAGACACCGGGGTTTCGCGCGCGCATGATCGCCGAAGAATCGGTGTTTGGTGAATCCGATCTGGCGCATATCCGGCGCATCATCACCGAAGGCTGGTTCACGCAGTTCACGATGGACGGCGACTTCGACTATGAGCCGGGCGCGCAGCAGTCGATCCAGGTGCTCGCCGGCGCCGCCGGCGTGAGCGGCAGTGCCTACGCCTACGATCTGATGATGGCCAATGAAGGCAGCGGTTTCATCTACCTGCCGCTCCTCAACTACGCCGATGGCAATCTCGACTTCCTGCAACAGTTGCAGGCGCGCGACGATACGATCAACTCGCTGTCCGACGGCGGCGCCCACTGCGGCACCATCTGCGACGCCGCCTCGCCCACCTTCATGCTGCAGCACTGGGTGCGCGACCGCGCTCGCGGCAGAATCACGCTGCAACACGCGATCAAGCGCCAATGCCGCGATACCGCGCTGCTGTATGGTCTGGCCGATCGCGGGCTGGTCGCACCCGGATATCTCGCTGACCTAAACGTGATCGATCTTGCCCGTATCAAACTGGGCAAGCCGTGGCTTGCCTTCGACCTGCCCGCAGGCGGCAAGCGCCTGTTGCAAAAAGCCGATGGCTACGTGGCCACCATCAAGTCGGGCCAGGTCACCTTCCGCGACGGGCAAGTGCAGGCAGCGCGGCCGGGTCGCGTGATTCGCGGCCCGCAGGCGATCGGTTGAATCGCCCTGCCCGGATGGTGCCAACATCACGCGCGCGCGAGGGCCTGTCGAACAAAGCTTGCCGGTTCGCAGGCCTCGCAAGACGGCGTTACCATGGAGTCACCAACGCACAGGTGCCTGCCTAACATGTCCACGATATCGCTGAAACTCACGACACTTCTGACCGATTTCCAGCTCGCGGTCAATCTGGCGACTACTGCGGAAACTGCCCCATCCCCACCCCAACCCTCCCCTTGAAGGGGAGGGAGAAAACGCCGTAGCTGTTAAGTTAGCGCGTATGTGCGTATGCGGGGGGCCAAGCCATAGCAGCACAAAAAACCTCGGTTCCCGACTACCCGGGAACGACTTGATTTTCACGTTTTCCGCTGCGTCCTGCATAAGAAAGCGCCATTCGCGTATAAACCGTGCTTCCCGCCACATCAGCCCTCAACCGGAGAACCACGCAATGAAGCTCTACGCCTCCCCCGCCAGCCCCTTCGCCCGCAAGATCCGCGTCATGCTGATCGAAAAAGGCGTCAGCTACGAGACCGAGATGGTCAACCTGTGGGAGCCCAACCGGCTGCAGGAGATCAACCCGATCGGCAAAGTGCCGGCGCTCAAGCTCGATGACGGCCGCGTGCTGATCAATTCGACCATGATCGCCGACTACATCGATGGCACCTATCCGCAGGTACGCCTGAT
Source organism: Burkholderiales bacterium (assembly GCA_040382235.1). Classification (GTDB taxonomy): domain Bacteria; phylum Pseudomonadota; class Gammaproteobacteria; order Burkholderiales; family JAEUOS01; genus JAEUOS01. The sequence goes on along the minus strand of JBEIFV010000005.1, from coordinate 51,114 downwards.
CCCGGCCGATGCCGACGGCCGCCTTGATGTCAAACGCTGGGAGGCGTTCGCCGATGGCGTGATGGAAGCCGTTGGCGCGACTGCCTACGAAACGCGCTTTCATGACGAGGCCGCGCGCAGCAAACCCTGGCTGGACCGGCAACGCGGCAAGGTCGAAGCCGGCCTGGCGGCGCTCGAGGCCATGCTGGGCCAGCGCGCCTGGTGCGTTGGCAACGCGATGAGCCTGGCCGATATCGCGCTGTGCTGCAATCTGGGGTTCATCGCGCTGCGCGCACCGCAGTTTTTTGCGCCGGAAAAATATCCCAACCTCGCGCGGCTATGCAAAACCATGGAAGCGCGCGAGTCGATGCAAAAGACCGCGCCGCCGCCGGCCTGACTTAAGCTGACTGAGAATTTGCAGAGCCCCTGGATTCCAAAAGGGCTCGCGGTCATCGACCCGCCACAAGAGTTGCGCCAAATCCGCGGGCTTCGATTGACCTGCTCGCGGCGCAAAAAGCTCCGCAGCCTGCAAAACCAACAGCTTTTCGGCGGCAGCCTCGGGAATCAGCGAAGTCATGCGGTACTCAGCTCCTTCGATAGCTCGGGATGCTTGACGATCAGCCGAAGCAGGCACAGGACACCACCCGGCGGCGTAAACCGCCCTTGCTCCCAATCACGCAAGGTTGCCACAGGCGTTGCAATGCGTTTAGCGAACGCCGCTTGCGTCAGTCCGGACTTCTCGCGCGCCTGGCGCACCAGGATTTGCTCAGGCGTGGTGACACGACCAAGCCCTGCTTTCGCCTCGGCAAGCGCATGACGCAGACCAGGGAGCGATTCCCCGGCATCGGCTTCGATAGCCGCCGCCACCTTCTCAATGTCGATTTTCTTGATACCCATATCACACTGCCTTTTTGATATCGACGGGAAGCATGTTGGCACGCTCGGCTTTGGCATACACGGCCACCAGCAGCGCCACTTCCCGCTCGGTCAAGTTGAAGTAGATCACCCGCGCACCACCAGACTTGCCAGACCCGGCACGGCTCCAGCGAACCTTGCGCGCACCGTCTGCACCAGGAATCACGTCACCGGCCAGCGGATTGGCCGCAATCCAGTTGATGAAGGCCAGCCGCTCGACTTCTGTCCACAGCTTCTCAGCCTGCTTCTGGAATGTTGGGGTTTCGATGACTGTGCGCACATGCGAATTATACGGGATTTCCGTATACATTGACTCCCCGAATGCCAGCGGACGTTTCGTCCTCGCGCTTCCGGACGGATCGGCCGACTTCGATGGCAGCACGGTCCAGCACGATTCACCAACGCGCGCCTGGCAAAAATTCCACAACGATGCACGCACCAACGGCGATGCGTTCGCAGCCCTGGTCACGGGTATGGAAACCTGCAAGATCGATCTGCGTTGAAGCCTGTCGCTGAAGCCGCGCGCAGCTACCCACGCGTGGCGTAAGATTGGCGACAATCCGCAGGCGCCCTGCCCTGCGATCCCCCGCCATAGCGCCGCACACCCGAAAGGCCCGCATGCAATCCCTGTCCAGGCTGATTCTCGCCACTCTTTTCATCACCACCTTGTCGGCCTGCGCGCCGCTGATCACGCAAAGCCCGAACGGCTCGATCCGCCCGCTCAACGCGGTTGCCGACGCCGAGGATGCGCACCTGATGCTGTTCGGCCATGATGTGGTGGCCTATTTCACCGAGAGCCGGCACCGCCTGGGCAGCCCGGCGATCAAGAGCGTGATCGACGGCGTCACCTTCCGCTTCGCCACGGCTGAGCACAAGGCGCTGTTCGACCGCGAACCGGCCAGGTACATACCGCAATACAACGGCTATTGCGCCAACGGCATCGTGTACGGCATTCCGTGGGGTGGCGATGCCGATTCCTGGCGGATAATCAATGGCAAGCTCTATACGTTCGGTGGCAAGGGCTCGCGCGACGGCTTCTATGTGGACCTGCCGCGCAATATCGCACTGGCTGACAAGTACTGGAACGAAGAGGTCAAGGGTTCCAACGCCTTCTTCCAGCGCGTCAAGCGCTACGTCTTCAACCGTGTGCCGCATTACAAAACCGGCCCAGAACTGGCCGACGAAGTCCGGCGCACCGGCGGCGGCAAGTCCTGAAGCATCGAAGCGGTTGCACCAGCGTGCGCGTCCGACCGCGCAGGCTGACCAGGCGCCGCCGTTTCAGGCCAGTTCGCCGCGGCGCAGCTTGTAACGCTGGATCTTGCCGTTTTCGGTGCGCGGCAGCGCGGCCACGAATTCGACCGCGCGCGGATACTTGTAGGGCGCAATCGTGCTCTTGACCAGGTCCTGCAGGGCCGCTGCGGTGGCGTCATCGGCCGCATGGCCCGGGCGCAGCACCACATAGGCCTTGACGATCTGCCCGCGCGCCGCGTCAGCCGCACCCACCACGCCGCACTCGGCCACTGCCGGATGGGTCAGCAGCACATCCTCGACCTCGGGGCCGGCGATGTTGTAGCCGGCACTGATGATCATGTCATCGGTGCGTGACTGGTACCAGTAGTAGCCGTCCTCATCCATCAGGTAGGCGTCGCCGGTCAGGTTCCAGCCGTTTTGCACATAGCTTGCCTGGCGCGCGTCGTCCAGGTAGCGGCAGCCGGTCGGACCCTTGATCGCCAGCCGCCCGATGCGGCCCGCCGGCAGCGGCTGGCCATCGTCACCCAGCACGCAGGCGCGATAGCCCGGCACCACGCGGCCGGTAGCGCCGGGCCGCACCTCGCCCGGCCTGCAGGCGATGAACGCGTGCAGCAGCTCGGTCGCGCCCAGGCATTCGGTCATCTCGATTCCGGTGGCAAGCCGCCATTGGGCGCGCGTATCGGCCGGCAACATCTCGCCGGAGGAAACGCAGATGCGCAGGCTCGCAAGCTCATGCGCTGCGGCCAGCGGCGCCATCTTGCGATAAAAGGTAGGCGCGGTGAAACAAATGCTGGCCTTGAAGCGCGCGATGCCCGCCAGGAGGGTTTCGGGGGTCCACTGCTCGACCAGCACACCGGCGGCGCCGACACGCAGCGGAAACAGGAACAGGCCGCCCAGACCGAAGGTGAAGGCCAGGGGCGGCGTGCCGATGAACACGTCGTCGGCTAACGGTGCGATGACCTGCCGTGACAGCACATCGCAGATAGCCAGCACGTCGCGATGAAAATGCATGGTGCCCTTGGGCACGCCGGTGGTCCCCGAGGTGAAGGCGATCAGCGCCACGTCGTCGGCCGCGGTATCGGCGTTGGTGAAGCCGGCCGGCTTGCCTGCCGCCAGCCTTTCCAGGCTCTCCGCCGCGGCGGGCGGCGCGTTGAAATACAGCACGTGGCGCAGTTCGCTTGAGGCAGCGACCGTCAGGCGCATTTCATCGGCCAGGGCGTGGTCACACAAGGCGGCGGCGATATCAGCCTTCTTCACGATCGCCGACAGTTCGCGTTCGCGCAGCAAGGGCATGGTGGTGACGGCGATGCAGCCGGCCTTGATCACGCCCAGCCAGGCGACCGCCAGTGCCAGGTTGTTGCCGCTACGCAGCAGCACGCGGCTGCCGGTGGGCAACGCGAGGTCCTCACTGAGCACGCGCGCGATGCGGTTTGAGCGCGCCTGCAGTTCGCTGTAGGTCAGGCTTTCCGTGGCACCGATGAGCGCGGTGCGCGCGCCCAGCCCACTGGCTACATGCCGGTCTACAAAATGCTCGGCGCAGTTCAGGCGTGGCGGGTAGTCGAGCTCGGGCAGGTCGAACACAAGTTCCGGCCATTGATTGCGCGGCGGCAACCTGGCGCGCGCGAAATCGTCGCTGTAGCCGGAGGCTTCCAGGGGCGCGTCGTTCATGTCTGCCTGGCCGACGGCGCTACCGCCGCCGACCAGGGCGGCGCCACCAGGCGCCGCTTGCCGTCGCTGGCCAGGCGAATTCCGGATTCCTCGAGCTCCAGCCTGTCCCACAACTGGCAGGTGACCTGCTTGTGCTTCTGGTCCAGCCCCTCGCAATAGTTGGTGTACTCGCACAGCCGCACCTCCTGGCCCAGGCCAAGCGAGGTCTTGAGCGCCCAATCGGGGTCGGCCAGGCTTTGGCGCGCGGTGCCGACGATGTCGCAATCCTCATGCGCCAGCATGGCTTCGGCCATGTCGAAATTGTGTACGCCACCGGTACACACCACCGGCGTGGCAAAGCCCGCGGCACGGATGGCGCGGCGGACGGTCGCCGTGGGTGCGATGTTGCGGCCGAACGGGCCGAACTGGTCCGACAGGTATTGCGGCATGCACTCATAGCCGCTGCGGCCGGTATAGGGGTAGGCCGACGACCCGATGCCGGGCTGCTTGGCATCGTCGAACTTGCCGCCGCGCGAGGTCGAGATGAAGTCCATGCCGGCGCGCGCGAATTCGACACCGAACCAGGCCGCGTCATCGACCTGGTTGCCGCCCTCGATGCACTCCTCGGCCAGGTAGCGGCAGCCGACCACGAAATCGCGCCCCACGGCCTGGCGCACCGCCGCGTACACCTCCAGCGGCAGGCGCACCCGCTTGGCGCGTTCGCCACCATAGCCGTCGTCACGCGTATTGGTGGCCGACAGGAATGAGGCCATGGTGTAGGCATGCGCGTAGTGCAGCTCGACGCCATCGAAACCGGCCGCGCGTGCGCGTGCGGCGGCGGCGGAAAAAAGGCCAGGCAGGGTCTGCGGCAGCTCGCGGATGTGTGGCAGATCGGTATCGGTCACGCGCTCACGCGCACCAAACTGCAGGGCCTCCCATTCACGCGCGTCCAGGATCGTCTTCTGCGCCTCGGGCGGCAGCGCGGCCAAGTGCGCACGTACCGCATCCTCGGACCAGGCCTCGGCGCCGAGCAGGGCGCGATGGCGCGTTGTGATGCGCAGAAATCGCTGAAAGTATTTTTCCGGCTCCGGGCGCCTGCGGATATTGAGGAAGTCGATGATCTGGATGAACACCTTCGTATGGCCAGCGCTGGCGCGGCGGATGGTGTCGACCAGCGCGCGCAGCCCCTCCACATAGCGGTCATGGCTGATGCGCAGAAGCGGGCCGCTTGGCACATCGCGAATGCCGGTGGCCTCGATCACCAGCGCACCGGGGCGGCCACGCGCGAAGCGCTCGTACCACTGCAGCACGTCGACCGTGGCCTCGCCCTCTTCATTGGAGCGCCACGGCACCATCGCCGGCACCCAGGTTCTTTGTTCCAGTTGCAGCGGCACGGCGTGCAAGGGGCTGAACAGGCGCGAGCCTGCCGCCTCTTCACGCGTTGGCACGCGCCCTGTGGCGGGATGGAACTTGATGCGTTGTGCGGGTTTCCACATGGCGTTCTGACTCTTCTCGGTTGGTGCGGCGGCCGTTTAGGAAAACGCTGAACAAGTCCCTGGCATGCGGACTATCGAATGGAAGCGCATTTCAATTCAACCCGTTGCAAGAGCGGCTTTCTCAAGCTTCGGACTTGTTCAGTGTTTCCTCAGACGCCCAGGTAGCGATGCCACAGGGCATGGTCGGCGTCGAGGGCGGCGGAGCTGCCGGCCCAGGCAACGCGGCCGCGCTCGATGATGGTGTGATGGTCGGCGATCATGATCAGGCGCTCCACATACTTGTCGATCACCAGGATGGTCTGGCCCTGGCCCTTGAGCGCCTTCAAGCATTGCCAGATTTCCTCGCGAATCAAGGGCGCCAGCCCTTCGGTGGCTTCATCGAGGATCAGCAGGTGCGGGTTGGTCATGAGCGCGCGGCCGATGGCCAGCATCTGCTGCTCGCCGCCCGAGAGCTGGTTGCCCATGTTGTTGCTGCGCTCGGCCAAGCGCGGGAAGAAGCCGAACACACGTTCGAGCGTCCAGGGCTCTGGCGTGCCGTTGCGATTCTCGGCAAACGCCACGAGGTTTTCACGCACCGTGAGATTGGGAAAAATCTGCCGCCCTTCCGGTACCAGCGCCATGCCCATGCGGGCGATGGCGTCGGAGCTACGCGCCTCGATGGCCTGGTCGCGAAAGCGGATGCGCCCGCCGCGGGCCGGTGTCATGCCCATGATCGAGCGCACCGTGGTCGATTTGCCCATGCCGTTGCGCCCGAGCAGAGTGGCCACTTCGCCGGCACGGATCTGGAAGTTGATGCCGAACAACACCTGGCTGGCGCCATACGCGGTTTGCAGGTCTTCGACCTGCAGCAGGATCGTAGCCGCGCTCCCTTCGGGCAATCGCTCAGGCGTGCTCACGCCGCCACCTCGTCGCCCAGGTAGGCTTTTCGCACTTCGGCGTTTACACGAATTTCCTCGGGCGCGCCGGTGGCGATCAGGCGCCCGCCCACCATCACCGATATGCGGTCGGCCAGGCGAAACACCGCGTCCATGTCGTGCTCGACCAACAGCACGGTCACCTCCGCGCGCACCTTTTCGACCAGCTCCATCATCAGTGCGGATTCCTCCGGCCCCATGCCGGCCATCGGCTCGTCCAGCAACAGCAGCTTGGGGCGCGTCGCCAGCGCCAGGCCGACCTCGAGCTGGCGCTGCTCGCCATGCGCCAGATTGCCGGCCAGTACTGCCTCGCGACCGGCCAAACCCACGCGCGCGGCCAATGCGTGGGCCTCATCAAACAAGGCGGTCTCGGCCTTGAGCGCGCGCCAGAACGACATGCTGGAGCCGCTGCGCGCCTGCACCGCCAGGGCCAGGTTATCCAGCACCGAGAACTTGCCGAAAATGCTGGTGATCTGATACGAGCGCGCCAGGCCCTCGCGCACCCGCTCATGCTGGGCCATGCGGGTGATGTCGGTCTTGTCGAATGCCAGGCTGCCGGCATCGCTTGCAAGGCTTCCAGAGAGTTGCGCGATCAGGGTGGTCTTGCCGGCGCCATTGGGACCGATCAAGGCATGCACTTCACCGCGCTCGATTTCCAGGCTGACATGATCGGTGGCGGTCAAACCGCCGAAGCGCTTGACCAGATCCGCAATGCGCAACAGCGCTTCAGCCATGGCGGCTCCGATCAAACCAGCCGGCGATGCCGCGCGGCGCATACAGCACGATGATGAGCAGGATGATGCCTACGCCCAGCAGCGAGTGCTGCTGGTATTTTGGCCACAGGTCGGCCATCCAGGCGACCTTGTGGTTGGCGATGAACTCCTCCAACCCCAGCAGGGTGAAGGCGCCGATCAGCCCGCCGTAACGATAGCCAACCCCGCCCAACACCACCATGATCATCAGGTTGCCCGACTGCGTCCAGTGCAGGATCGAGGGGTTGATGTAGTTGCCATGATTGGCCAGCAGCGCGCCGGCCAAGCCACCAAAGGCGCCGGCAATCACGAAACACACAAGCTTGTAGCGCCGCGTCGGATAGCCGATGGCTTCCATGCGCGGCTCGTTTTCGCGGATCGCCACGATCACGCGGCCGAAACGCGAGTCCACCAGGCGGGAGAGGAGCAGCATCGAGACGCACAGGATGGCCAGCACCACATAGTAGAAGCTGGTGTCGTCCTTGAGGTCGAGCAGCGGCAGGGTGGAGCGGCCCGGCAGGCTCAGCCCCTCGTCGCCGCCATAGGCCTTCATCGAGTTGGTGAGGTAATAGATCATCTGCGCGAAGGCCAGCGTGATCATGATGAAGTAGACACCGCGGGTACGCAAGGACATTGCGCCGATGGCCAGCGCCAGAAGGCCGGCGAAAAGCATCGCCAGCGGCCAGCCGATCAGGGCGCTGGGCACGCCCTCGATGATCATCACACCGGCGGTATAGGTACCGACGCCGACAAAGGCGGCATGGCCGAAGGAGATCATGCCGGCGTAGCCCAGAATCAGGTTGAGGCTGCCGGCGGCCAGCGCGAAGATCATCACGCGCGAGGCAAAGCTGGTGTAATAGTCCAGGCCGTAAGCGCGCATCGCCAGGGGAAAGGCGAGTGCCGCCAGCAGAAGGATCAGGGTGGCGGCGCGCTGCATCAGCCCCTCGCCGGAAACAGGCCTTGCGGTTTCCAGAACAACACCGCGGCCATCAGCACATAGATCAGGATCGACGCCAGCGCGGTGCCGGCGGCGCTGGCGAACTGCGGCGGCAGGAGCTCGCGCAGCAGCGCCGGCAGGAAGGCGCGCCCGAAGGTGTCGACCAGGCCCACCAGCACCGAGCCGATCAGCGCGCCGCGAATCGAGCCGATGCCGCCGATCACGATCACCACGAAGGCCAGGATCAGGATGTTGTCGCCCATGCCGACCTGCACCGCGAAGATCGGCCCCAGCATGGCGCCGGCCACCGCGCACAACGCCGCGCCGAAGCCGAATACCAGGGTGAACAGGAGCTTGATGTCGACCCCCATGGCGGTGGCCATCTCGCGGTTGGAAGCCCCGGCGCGCACGCGCATGCCGATGCGCGTCTTGGCGACAATGAAATACAGCAGCAATGCGACGACCAGGCCGACGCCGATCACCAGCAGGCGATAGGCCGGGTAGAACAGGCCCGGCATCAGTTCGATCGGGCCGGAGAGCGCCGCCGGCGTGGCAAGCTGCATGTCCGAGCCCCAGATGATGCGTACCGCTTCATTGCAGATGAGGATGAGCGCGAAGGTGGCCAGCACCTGCGACATGTGGTCACGCGTGTAGAGGCGGCGCAGGATCGATACTTCGAGCAGCATGCCGATCGCGGCGGTGGCGGGGATGGCCAGCACCACGCCCAGCGCGAAGGAGCCGGTGGCGGCCACCAGGCTGGCGGCCAGGAAGGCGCCGATCATATAGATCGAGCCGTGCGCCAGGTTGATCATGTCCATGATGCCGAACACCAGCGTCAGTCCGGCGGCCAGCAGGAACAGCATCAGGCCGAACTGCAGGCCGTTGAGCGACTGCTCCAGAATCAGGATCGGCGACATACAATGTGCATCCGGCTTGGAGAATGGAACTGCGCGCCGCGCCGCGCGAGGAGAGATCGATGTTTTTGCGCAATGCCTGGTATGTCGCGGCGTGGGATCACGAGCTCAACGCCGACAAACCTTTTGGCCGCATGATCCTGGGCGAGCCGCTGGTGCTTTACCGGCGCCGCGACGGCCGCGCCGTGGCCCTTGAAGACCGCTGTTGCCACCGTCACTATCCGCTGCACAAGGGCAAGCTCATCGACGACTGCATCCAGTGCCACTATCACGGCTTCACCTACGACGACAGCGGCCGCTGCGTGCGCATCCCCGGTCAGGACACGATCCCGCCCCAGGCGCGCGTCAGGCAATACCCGCTGGTGGAAAAGTATCGCTGGATCTGGGTCTGGATGGGCGATCCGGCGCTGGCAGACGAGACCAAGATCACCGATTTTCACTGGCTTGACGATCCGCACTGGCGCGCGCGCGGCGCGGTGTACCACGTCAAGGGCAGCTATGAGCTGGTGATCGAGAACCTGCTGGACCTGACGCATCTGTCGTTCGTGCACCAATCGACCATCGGCAACCAGGCGACGGCCGAAGCCGCACGGGTGACGGTCACGCGCGGCGAAGCGGATGTGACGGTGGCGCGCTGGATGGTCGACACGCCGGCACCGCCGACCTATGTGAAGGCCGGCGGCTTCAAGGGCAATGTCAATCGCTGGCAGTTCATCAACTTCACCCCGCCCTGCTTCGTGCGCCTGGATGTCGGTGCACTCGATACCGGGCGCGGCGCACAAGGCCTCAAGACGGCCGCGTTCGCCGCCGAAGGCCGGCTCGAAGGCGGCATCGAAATGCGCAACCTCAACGCGATCACGCCGGAAACGGACAAGAGCTGCCACTACTTCTGGGCCCAGGCACACAATTTCCTGCTCGATCAGCCGCAGGTGACCGACATGCTGTTCGAACAGATCGACCTCGCCTTTCGCCAGGATTGGGAAGTGTTTGAAAACCAGCAGCGCTGGATCGATATCGATCCGCAGGCGCCGCGGGTGGATGTGGGCGGTGATTCCGGCCAGTTGCAGGCGATTCGCCTGTTGCGGCGAAAAATCCAAGCCGAACGCGCCGCGGTAAGCGGCGGCGCGGTCCAGGCAGGAAGCTAGGCCGGGTTCCACACCAGGCCGCAGACGCGCCGCCAACAGCTTCACTTCATCTTGCAGTCTTGCACGTAGGCATCGCCACGATCCTTGAATACCGTGCCGATGGTCTTGTTGACGATGCGCCCCTGGTTATCCTTGCCGACCACGCGCAACACGTAGTTCTGGATCGGATAATTGTTGGTGTTGAACTTGAAGGCGCCGCGCACCGATTCGAATTTCGCCGCCTTGAGCGCTCGGCCCAGTGCTTCCTTGTCCTCGATCTTGCCCTTGACCTGGCGCACCGCTGAGTCGATCAGCATCGCGGTGTCGTAAGCCTGGGCGGCATAGACGGTAGGCAGGCGCTTGTATTCCTTCTCGAACTCGGCGACGAATTTCTTGTTGGCGGCGTTGTCGAAATCGAGCGCCCAGTGCGCCGTGTCGAACAGGCCCAGCATCGGCTCGCCGACCGGGCGGATGATGTCCTGGTCGGAGCCGAAACCCGGCGTCATCAACTGCACATCCTTGGACAGGCCGGCGCCGACAAACTGCTTGATGAAGTTGATGCCCATGCCGCCCGGCAGAAAGATGTACAGGGCATCCGGCTTGGCCGCGCGCACCTGCGCCAGTTCGGCCGAGTAGTCGATCTGGCCCAGCTTGGTATACACCTCGTCAGCCACCTTGCCCTTGTAGAACCGCTTGAACCCGGTCAGCGAATCCTTGCCGGCCTGGTAGTTGGGCGCGATCAGGTAGACGTTCTTGTAACCCTTGTTGGTGGCATGCTGGCCGGCCGCTTCGTGATACGCATCATTGGGCCATGCCACCGCGAAGAAATACGGGTTGCACTGCGCGCCGGCCAGGGGCGAAGGCGCGGCGTTGGGGCTGATGTAATAGGTCTTGCTGGAAAAAGCCTCGGGCACCGATGCCAGCATGATGTTGGAGAACACGATGCCGGTCAGAAAATCGACCTTGTCCAGCTTGATGTTCTTCTCGGCCAGCTGCTTGCCCACTTCCGGCTTGAACTGGTCGTCGCCGATGAGCACCTCGGCCGGCAGGCCGCCGAGTTTGTTGCCGTTGAGTTTCACGGCCAGCATGAAGGCATCGCGGATATCGCCGCCGATCGCGCCATTGGGGCCGGAGAGCGTGCTGATGAAACCGACCTTGACCTTGTCGGCCGCTTGAGCAGGCGCGGCCGAAGCAAGCGCCGCGGCGGCGAGAGTGGCGATCGCCAATAAATTCGTTTTCAAATCATTTCTCCAAAAAGTGGGGCGCACATTCGCGCCAAGCTACCTCGCATGAACCAAGCCGACCGGGAAAGGCTGCGTTACCGCAGGCAAGTGGACAAACAACGAATTACTTTAGGTCTAAAGTAATTGTAAGTCAATAAGGGTTTACAGCGGTATCGCCAGCATGGTGTCGATGCCGTAGGAATCGACCACTACCGCCATGCGCCGGATCAGCAATTTGCCGTTGGCATCGGCCAACTGCGCCTCGTAGCGCGCCACCATGTAGAGCGACGACACCCCTTCAGGGTCGGACTGGTAGACCACCAATCCGGCACGCACTATCAAGGCGCCCACCTCGCCGCCGGGTGCTGCCGACACGCGCACATTGCTGACCTGGCGCAACAGATGGTTGTGCCGGTAGGTGAGCACCCCCTTGACCAGCATCGCCACACGGTCGCACACCATGCCATGGGAATAGCATCCCATGATCGGCGCCGGCAAGCCAAGATCGCGGTTCTCGCGCGACAGCACTTCGTAGGTGCATCCAGTCGCGTCAAACAAGGCGACCCAATCGTCAAAGCGCTCCTCGTCGAGGCAGGCCGCGTAGTCGAACATGAAGGCCTGTACCCGCGCCTGCGCACTCCAGTCGATCATGGCGCGGCTCCGGCATCGGCCGTCGCAGGCAGCCCCATGATGCGGTGATAAAACGACCAGAAGCCGCGGATCGAAATCTCCTGCGACAAATAGTCGGTGTCGACAATCGGCCCGACACCGCCCATTTCCAGCACCTCATGGCCGCCGGGTCGGCGATGACGGATGCCTTCCTGCACCAGGCGCAGCGCCTCGCCATCTTCCAGCGAGATGTAACCGGCGGGGCCGATGAAATTGACGGTGAGCAGCTTGTCGTGGGTCTGCTGCGGTGTATCCGACTCGAAGCCCAGGTAGGTGATGTGCAGTTCGACCAGGTCCGGCCCCTTGGGCCGCAAGTGGCGGATCGCGTAGGTGTTGTCCACCTGCGCCACCACCAGTGTCGGAAACATCGAAAGGATGGTGGTCTTGTAGTTGTCGCCCAGGTCCAGCGGCACGCTTGTTAAGGCCGGGTCGGCCATTTGCAGGTCCGGGTTGAATTTACCGGTGCCGGCATAGGCTTCGGCCACGATTTTCTGGCTGGCGGCGTCCTGTTCGGTGATGATCGAATGGTTCCAGGTGTTCTTCAGGTCGCGGTCAAGCTTGATGCCGCCACGCATGGTCGGCTGCTGCAGGCCGAAGGACACCTGGAACTGGTGCAGGAGCGAGCCGTGATAGGGATCGCGCACGTTTTCGTTGTACAGCTTCCAGTTGCCGGGAATGCGCTGGCGCAGGTAGCCCAGCACTTTCGGTTTGCGCTGCACCAGGAGGCGCTCGATCTGCGCGATCGAATGGGGGCCTAAAAATTCCTCAAGTGGCGGCGCGGCGTCGCTGAAGGTGCCGAACACCAGGCCGCCCTGGATCGCCACGCGCATGCGGTTGAGCCCGTGATCCTTTTTCTCGAAGCCGGGCGGCATGCCGCCCTTGCCGCCCACGCCGCGCTGAAAGGTCACGCCCTGCAGGTCGCCTTCAAGCGTGTAGCTCCACAGGTGATACGGGCAGGTCAGCTGCGGGGCGTTGCCGCGCACTTCCGAGGTCAGTTTGGCGCCGCGATGCGCGCAGGAGTTCTCGAAGGCGTGCACCGCGCCGGCGCTGTTGCGGGCTGCGATGACGTGCGTTTCGCCAACCCAGGTGGTGACGAAGTCGCCCGCGTTGGGCAACTCGATTTCCATGCACAGGTAGTTCCACACCGGCCCGCGAAAAATGCGCTGGTTCTCACGACGATAAATGTCGTCATCGGTGAACACCGAATACGGCACGCGCGAAAAATCGGCGTTCGGCCACACCCCATCAGCGCTCTCCGGCCCCTGTTTGCTCATGCGATTGCTCTCCGCGAAAAAGTCGGTCGCACCGATGCGGCCTCAATCCACCTTCGCGCCGGAGACCTTGACCACCTGTTGCCACTTTTTGGTCTCGGCCGCGATGAATTGCGCCAATTGCTCCGGCGTGCCACCGACCGGTTCCGCACCCAGGCCCTTGAAGCGCTCGATCACCTCGGGCCGCTTCAAAATACGGTCAACCTCAAGCGACATGCGGTTGATGATGGCCACCGGCGTACCGGCCGGCGCCACCAGCACGAACCACGACTCCGCCGCGTAACCCGGCAGCACCGATGCAACGGTCGGCACCTCGGGCAGTTGCCCGTTGCGTTGCTCGCTGGTAACACCAAGGGCAATCAGCTTGCCGGAGCGGATGTGCGGAATGGCCGAGGGCAGGTTGTCGATCGCCATCTCCAGTTGCCCCGCGATCAGGTCGAGCAACATCGGGCCGCTGCCGCGGTAGGGGATGTGGGTGACGAAAATGCCGGCGCGGCTCTTGAACAACTCGGTCGACAAATGCCCGGTCGAACCGTTGCCCGGCGTGCCGTAGGACATGCCCCCGGGCTGTGCCTTGGCCTTCTTGATCAGCTCGGCGATGGTTTTCACACCCACCCCGGGGTGGACCATGAGCACATTGGGCACACGCACCACAAACGACACCGCCACCAGATCCTTGGTCGTGTCGTAGGGCATTTTCAGATACAGGAACTGATTGATCGCCTGCGTGCCGGGCGTGCCCATCAGAAACGTGTAGCCGTCGTTGGCAGCCCGGGCGACCTCGGTGGCGCCAATGTTGCCGCCGGCGCCGGCGCGGTTCTCGACCACGAAGGGCTGTTTGAGCAGCAGCGTAAGTTGCTCGGCCACCAGGCGCGCGGTGATGTCGGTGGTGCCGCCGGCGGCGAATGGCACTACGATACGCACCGGCTTGACCGGCCATTCCTGCGCTGCCGCGAGAGGCGCCGCAAGCACGGCGAATGCGGCAAGTAAGAACCTGATCATGGACGATGTTTGCATCTGGTTTCCCCACAGAGCTACCCGCGAGCGTGTCATCGACGTCGGGCGCAGCGATTACGATTCATTGCAGTAACATTAAACCACCGAAAACAAAGGAGAAATTCCGATGACGATCATCGATTCGCAAGTCCACGCCTACGAGGCCAACACGCCAAAGCGCCCGTGGAGCACGGTGCCGAACTGGCCCGCGCACGTCACCGGTGACGAAATGGTGGCGGCAATGGATGCGGTCGGCGTCGACGGCGCGATCGCCATTTCCGCCTTTTCCCAGTATCGCTACGACGCCAGCTATGCGGTGGAAGTGCAGCGCGCCCATCCCGGCCGCTTCGGCCTGGTCAAGCCGGTCGACCCGGAGGATCCGGCAGTGGCCGATGTGATCGCCGACTGGAAGCGCACCGCGGGCACGGTCGGTATCCGCATCATGATGACCAGGGAATCGGGCCTGGCACCGGACCACCCCGGCCTTGACCGTATCCTGCGCGCGGCCATTCGACACGACTTCCCGGTCAACATGCTGTGCTGGGACAACCTCGATACCGGAACGGCGCTGATCGACCGCCACCCCGACACGCGCTTCATCATCGACCATCTGGCCATCCTGCAGCCACGCACGCCGCCCGCGCCGGCGGAACCCTGGGCCGACCTGCCCAAGGTGCTCTCGCTGGCCAAACGCCCGAACGCGGTGATCAAGGTCAGCGGCGCCTGCACCCTGTCGCGCGAACCCTACCCCTTCAACGACATCTGGGACCCGCTCGCGCGCGTCTTCGACGCCTGGGGTTTCGAGCGCTGCCTGTGGGGCACCGACTGGACCCGCGCCTTCGAAGTGGTCAACTACCAAGACGCCGTCACGCCTTTCCGTATGACCGAACGCTTGAGCGACAGTGAACGGGCGATGCTGATGGGCGGTGCCTGCGCCAAGGCTTACCGCTGGTCGCCCACGAAAAGCTAGGGGATGCGCCACACAATCGATCCACGCAGAAAATCCCGCTCGTCTTCACGACCGGCTTTGAATGGAATGGCATGAACAGACGCGACACCGTACTTGCAATGATCGCGCTTGGAGCCTCGCCACTGAGCGCCTTCGCGCAACCGCAGGCAAGAGTCTGGCGCGTCGGCTTCCTCTCATCCTTGGCCGGCCCGAACGCCGCCACCGACGCCTTGCGCGACCAACTGCGCGTCCTGGGATACGTCGAGGGGCGCAATCTCGCATTCGACTACCGCTGGTCGGCGGGAGCCGACGAGCGCCTGCCGGAAATGGCTGCCGAGTTGGTGCAACTCAAGGTCGATGTCATCGTGACCCATTTCGGTGCACCTCCTGCCGCAGCCAAGCGCGCGACCGCCACCATCCCGATCGTGACGGCGGCGACGGCCGATCCGGTCGGCCAGGGCCTGGTCGCAAGCCTTGCCCGTCCCGGCGGCAACGTAACCGGCCTCAGCATGCTGTCGACCGACCTCACCGGCAAGCGGGTGCAGTTGCTGCGCGAGATCGTTCCCAAGGCAACCCGGATCGCCGCGCTGGCCATGAAAGGCACGCCGGCCACTCCGCTTTTCCTGGAGCAGATGCGCGCGGTGGCGCAGCAGTTGGGCCTGACGCTTGCAATCCACGAGATCGACGAGGCCCCGGCACTGACGGGCGCGTTCGCGGCGATGCAGAGCGCCGGCACCCAGGCCTTGATCGTGCAGCAAGCCCCGCTTACCGGAGCCAATCGCAAGCAGATCGTGGCCCTCGCAGCCAAACATCGCCTGCCTGCGATGTACGACCTGCGCACCTTTGTCGACGACGGCGGCCTCATGTCCTACGGACCCAATATCGTAGACATGCA
Source organism: Burkholderiales bacterium (assembly GCA_040382235.1). GTDB lineage: Bacteria > Pseudomonadota > Gammaproteobacteria > Burkholderiales > JAEUOS01 > JAEUOS01. The sequence continues at coordinate 35,182 of JBEIFV010000005.1, read as the reverse complement.
CCGCCGCGCCGCCTTGTATGTGGACAAGATTTTCAAGGGCGCCAAGCCTGCCGATCTGCCGGTGGAGCAGCCCACGAAATTCGAGATGTTCATCCATCTCGGAACCGCCAAGGCGCTCGGTTTGAAGATCCCGCAATCCCTGCTGATCAGTGCCGACAAGATCATCGAGTAGGCAAGCGAATCGCCAGTAGCGGTTGGCGTGCGCAGGCACACGGTGCATAGCCACCGGATAACGGCGGCGACTCACCGGGGGAGGGGGTCAGACGCTGCGGAGGTCGGCGAACATTAGCTGGCGGCCCGGCGCAGACATTCCCCGCCATGGAGCCCCCATTGCCACACCATTGCCAAGCCATTCCCGCGCCGGATCAGTGTGCGACATCGCCATCCATGCTTGCAGTCTTTACCTTGACGGGCCTCGATCAACAAAGTAGCCTGAGAACTTCCAGCCAACCGACCTCGACATGGCCGCCGTCGCTGAAAAATTCATCCTCTACACCCAGCCCGGGTGAAGCAGCTGCCTCCGAACGAAAGAGTTTCTTTCGCAGAAGTGCATCGATTTCGTCGCCATTGACGTATTGAACGACATTGGCGGGCGCGAGAAGCTGCTCACCCTGGGCGTGCGCAACGTTCCCGTGGTCGCGCAGGGCAGCAAGTTCGTCTTCGCGCAAAACCTGGAAGACGTGGCCAAATTCGTCGGGCTCGAGGGCACCGGCCATCTACGCCTGCCGCCTGAGCAGTTGATCGTCAAATGGCTGCTGGTGTTGCGCGCGGTGCAACGCTACATGCGCCAGATGCCGGCCGCCCGGATTGACGAGCGGGTGATCGACAACCGCGACCGCTCGATCCGCATGATCGGCCATCACGTGTTTCGCATCGCCGAAGCGTATCTCGAGACCACGGTCGACGGCGCCGAGTACACCCCCCTGCAAGCCAAGGCGGAAACCGAAGACGCCACCACTTTCAGCGGCGAACAGATCGCCGCCTATGGCGAACACGTCATGGCCAGGTTGCAAGCTTGGTGGGACCAGCTGTCCGACCGCCGCTGCACGCAGCCGGTGACCACGTTTTTCGGCGTGCATCCGCTGCACCTGCTGTTCGAGCGCTCGACCTGGCATTGCGCGCAGCACGCACGCCAGTTGGTTGCGGTGCTCGAACGCTTCGGCATCGAGCCCGAGGGGCGTCTTTCGGCCGCCGACCTTGCGGGACTGCCGCTGCCGGAACGGCTGTGGGAATAGCGGGCGGCGACAAGGCGCGACAGCAATCGCAACACGCTATTGCGCCGGCGCCCGACTCCCGTCCTTGAGCAGTCGTGCATGCAGGACCTGGGTCGCCGCCCCGGGTGATGCCCCCAGTTCCGCGCGCAAAACGCGGCGCAATTGCTCGTAGACCATCAACGCTTCGCCGATGTTGTCGCGCAGCGCCAGGGCTTGCATCAGGCATCGGTAGCCGCTTTCGTGCAAGGGCGCCAGTTCGACCAGGCAGCGCGCCGAGCGCTCCGCAGTGGCAATTTCAGCACCGCCCATGCCGATGCCGCTGGCTGCCACACACTCGTGGGCCCGCACCAGCACCTGTTCCAGCCGGCGCCGGATGGGCTCGATCCAAGCGGCGTCGTAGCCCGGCAGGAAGGGGCGGGCGGCGATATGCAGCGCCACCCGCGCCGGCCCCCAGGCGCCGGCCCAGTCGCGCTGCGCCATCGCGGATTCGGCGCGATGCAGGCCTTCGCTGGCCGCCTCGATATCGATCCATGCGCCTTTTGGCAACGTCAGATGGATATCCTGCCTGCCGGTGAGCACCGCCGCGCCCAGGGTGCGGCGCAATTTCGCGAGCAAGGCGGCCAGCGCCGATTCGGCGGCGGCCGGCGCACTTTCCGGCCAAAGCACGCCATACAGCAGGGCACGCGGTGTCGGCCGCGCGCGTTGCGCCAACAGGTAGGCGAACAACATGCGGCCCTGGCGCCCGGGCAGGGCTTCTTCCAGGCGCAACCCCGCGAGCCGCACGGTAAGGCGGCCGCACAGGTGGATGCGGTGTTCGCCGCCATCCACCAAGGTTTCGCCAATGTTTTCGTAGTCCATGCTTCGCATAATACGTTCACCTTTTCAACCACGGAGATCGCCATGGGCAAATTGATCAATTGTGAATGCGGGCAGGTCGTGCGCGGCAAGACCGACGACGAACTGGTGGCCGCCGCCAGCGAACACGTCAACCGCGACCACCCCGAACTGGTGGGCAAGCTGACGCGTGAGGATATCCTCGCGATGGCCGAGGAAGAGGCCTGAGGCGATGGCGAAGATCCTGGTTCACGCCACCCACGGCACCGAGAACCCCACCCGCGCAGCGCTTGCCATGCTGGTGGCCAAGGCAGCGGTCGATGAAGGCCATACGGTCTCGGTGTTCCTGGCGGGCGACGCCGTTCACATGATTCGCGCGGCCGTGCTCGACAACCTCGCGGGCCTGGGCACAGGCAAGCTGCGCGATTCGTTCGACGCACTGGTCGGCGCCGGCGTACGCTTCTATCTGTCGGGCCAATCGTCGAAAGCGCGCGGCATCACCGATGCCGACATCGCCGGCCTGCCGGCTGAATTCGCGATGCCCAGCGTGTTGATCCAGCTGTCGCTTGCGCACGACCGCATGTTCAGCTACTGAGCATCGCAGCGGCCTGCGCTGATCGCAACATTGACGCGGTGGCGCGGTCTTGGTCCGCCCGGTTTCGCAGGCCAGCGCGGCCAACCTTTGTCCGATGGAGTCGGGCGCGCCGATTGCGAGCATTGCGCGGTCTCCCGGATGGTCTGCCATACAGGTATTGCGTTACACATCATGCGGCCGGCTCACTTGGGAGGTGGCTCTGCCCGCATCGAATTTTCCCGACACTGCCCGAGCAAGAGGTGCGGCTTGATGTCCGAATCGGGCTCGCAGTTCCAGAACACACTACCGTCGCCGGCGGGCGCCGCAGGCGATAGCGCGATCCCGTATCCCTTCAGCCCCCCGATTACCGTGAAGCTGATGCGCACGCGACCGCCTTGCAGGAGGCGAAACCCGCCGCCGTCCCGGTAGGCCGTCCACTCCGGCAGGTTCACTTCTGCGGGATCGGGCCAGCGCTGCTCGCGCTGGCGAAAGGCCGCGATCTTGCGGCGCGCGTCATCGGTCTCCTTGATCGCATACGACACCCGCGAGCGCAGGTTGCGATCAAGGTAAGCCCATGCAATCATCACCATCATGTACGCGAACAGGGCCCAGGGAAACACGATAACAGCCGCGTTCGACCTTGACGGGCGCGCCAGTGGCGGCTGGCCGGCAACGGCTTGCGCACCGGCGCCGATGCGCACTACCCGGGTAGTGGCGATGAGGTCGAACAGCGATTCGCGATGCGGCATGAAGCCTGCCGACGCGAGCGGAATTGCGGCATACAAGCAATACAAGCCACCCCAGAAAGGCCAGCCGCCGCTCTCCAGATACCAAGGCATGAGGGCGAATACCTGCGGGATGCCGCCAAACCAGACCAGCATCGCCCCGGCACGCAAAAACGCGGCGCGCCAGCCAGGCGATCGCCCCTGAGGGTCGCTCAAACGGATGCGGAAAATCCACTTGCCGAGGGAGCCACGCAGCGGTGTTCGCGCCAGTAGCGTGAAGTAGGCGAAGCCGAGTCCCAGCAGCAACCAGGTACGCGATTGACCGCGCGGGCCGGCCGGATACCCCGCCGTGCCTTCGAGCCAATCCTCCACCATCAGCGTGAGGAAAAACAGCAGCAACACATCCAGCAACAACGCGACGACGCGTGCGGCGTAACTGGCGCATACGGTATCGATGTTTCGTGCTTGCGCGGATTGGGTCATGCGAGTGCCTCGCACGTTCAGGCTTACCTCAGGCCCGGAATCGCCTTCCACGGCCGTCGCCGGCTCCGGACGCAGGCCGTACCCGAATCGGCCATGCTCAGCAAAAAGCCGCCGGCACCGGCGGCACAATCGGAGTTTGATACCCTGTTGCCCACAGATCAGGAGGCGGGCAGATGCCGAGCCAGGAAGGGGCCATGCAGCGCAGTGACAGCGACTTCGATGTAGCCATCGTGGGAGGCGGTCTGGCTGGCGTCGTGGCACTGTTTTACGCGCGTCGGGCCGGCCTTGAGGCGATCGTGCTCGAGAAGCAGAGTCGCCTGGGTGGATTGTGGTGCGACCTCCCGGCGTGGCAGGATATCCAGATCAGCGCTGCGGACTGGACGCTGGGCGACTTGCCCCTGGAAGGCACGGCCCAGCCGCAAATCCTGGCCAACATCGAGGCGTGGGTCGAGCGGTTCAGCCTTGCCGGCGGCATCCGCCTCAACACCCCAGTACTGCGGGCGCGAGCCAAGGGTTCGCAGTGGGAACTGGAGACCCCGAAAGGCATGGTACGCGCGCGGCACCTCGTTGCCGCGACGGGTGCGCACAACATTCCGCTGGTTCCCGAGATCGAGCGCGCGGACAGCACTGTGCGCGAATTTCACGCAAGCGCGCTGCGAGATCCGGCGGTGCTGACCGGCCGTGACGTCCTCGTGGTTGGCGGCGGCGCCTCGGCCTTCGACCTGCTGGACCTGTGCTTCCAGCACGGCGCGCGCCGTGTCGTCTGGTCTTACCGGGGACTGCGCTGGTTCTACCCCACCAGGAACCCGAAGCACGTCGCGGGCAGCGTGCGCGGGTTCGCGCGCCTGCAGGCAAGCGGCCTCACGGCCGCGCAGCAAAGCGCTTCCATCAACACAGACCTGCGCTCCCGCTACCAGAAATTCGGCATCACCGGGATCATGCCAGCGCATGACTTCGATGTCGGGCATGACCAGCTCATACCTGGGCGCGCAGGCATGTTGGCCAACTTTGCGGCCATCGAGCGCCATCCCGGCAGCGTCGCGTCCATCGCCGGTGGCATGGTCACGCTTTCCGACGGGCATCGCCTGCACGCAGACCTGCTGCTGTGGGGCACCGGCTACGGCGTGGACCTGTCGTACTTCGAATCCCCCGACATCGCGTCGATCCGCACCCTTGATGCCCTGGGCGCACGTTGCAGCAGCATCTTTCGCAGCCGCGATGCCCCCAACCTGTATTTCCCGTGCGTTGGCTTAGACGGCATTGGCTCGGCGCCCTGGGCGTATTCGCTGCTGTGCCGCACGATCATGTCGCATATTCGCGGCACCGCACGGCTCGATGACGCCGAGCCGGGTGGCCGGGTCAATCACTTTGAGATCGTGGACTACCTGGCCCCGCGCGATCCGGCAAGCTATCCGCCAGATGCCTGGCGCGCGCAATACCGCGACCTCGCACTGAACACGCCGGACGCGCAGCCCTACCCGATCCCCTGAATTGACGCGTTGGCGCACGGTGAGGTGAACTCGATATCTCAAGACCGGCCGCGAGGGTGTCGCGAACGGCAGTAGCTATGACATGTATACTTTCATGCAAGCACTCTCTCCGAGGTTTTCATGAAACTAGCCAAACTGTTTACCCACGGCGGTAGCCAGGCCGTGCGCCTGCCCAAGGAGTTCCGCTTCGCAGGCACCGAGGTTCACGTGCGGCGCATGGGCAACGAGGTCGTGCTGAGTGCGCAGCCCCCCGCCGACCTTCAGGCAATGCTGGACGCACTGAATGACTTCGAACCCGGCGTGCGCCTGGAGCGCGAGCAGCCGGCGCAGCAGGAGCGTGCCGCCATCGAGCCCAAACGCTGATGCGCTACATGCTCGACACCGACATCTGCATTTACACCATCAACGAACGGCCAAGCGCTGTGCTGCTCGCGTTTCGCCAGTTCCAGAGCGCCGGGTTGGGCGTCTCGTCGGTGACAGCCGCGGAGTTGTTCTTCGGTGTGGCCCGCACTGGGTCTCAACGCAACCTGGAGGCCTTGCGCCGCTTTCTGGCCACGCTCGAAATCGCGCCCTTCGACGCGCTGGCCGCAGAGGTGAGTGGCTCGATGCGCGCGTGGCTGGCGTCCCAGGGCACGCCGATCGGGCCTTACGACACCTTGATCGCCGCCCACGCACATGCCCTGGGCGCAACACTGGTCAGCAACAACACGCGCGAGTTCGGACGCGTGCCTGGGCTCAAGGTCGAGAATTGGGCGGCGTAAGCGGCACGCCGCCCTGAATCGCGCCGAAAGAAAAGAAGAGGGACGGTGGCGGCGACCGTCCGGATACCGCAATGCTTCCCGCCGCCTACTTGATCACCCCGGTCATCGGCTTGGTCAGCGAGACCCAGCGTCCGCCCTTGACCTGGTCGATCTCCACCATTTCCGGGCCGGCGTGGTTGCCGGTGAAACTCATCTTGCCGTAGGTGGTGAAGTCTTCCTGGGAAATTGACGAGATCGCCTTGACGAAGCCCTCGGCGGTCAGGTTGCGTCCGGCAGCAGTCAAGCCCTTGATGAACCAGTCAGTGTAGGAATAGGCGTTGAGTGCGTTTTCGTCGGGGTCGACGTTGAATTTCTTCTTGTAGGCGTCCATCACCTTCTTCGCTTCGGGCGGCGCGCTGTCGGCATAGTTGAGCTTCCAGCCGCCGATGCCGTACAGGCCTTCGACCGCGTTCTTGCCGAGCAGGGCCACGATCGTGCTGCGACCCGGAATCACAGTGAGCACCTTGACATCGTTCCAGGCCAGCTTCTTGACTTCGCTCATCACGCCCACGGTCTCGCGCACCACAGTGGCGGCGATGATCAGGTCGACGCCGCCGGCCTTCATGCGCGCCACCTGCGAGGCGAAATCGATGTCGCCGGGCTTGTAGCCAGCCTCGGCCGCCAATTGCAGGCCGTGCGCATCGAGCGCGGTCTTGACGCCGCGCCGCACCAGGTCGCCAAACGGGCCTTCCTGGAAAATGAAGCCGACCTTCTTCGATCCCCAGTTCTTGATCGCCCACGACAGGCCCGTCGCGGTGGTGGTGTCGTAGTTCTGCACCGTGGTGATCAGCAGCGGCGAGTTGCCGGAAATCTGCCGGAACACCGCGGATGCACCCCATGGCGCGTAGTACACGACGCCGGCATCGGTGGCCGCCTTGACCACCGCCGCGTTGGGCCCGGAGCCGAAGGAATTGATGATCGCGAACACGCGGTCCTGGTTGATGAACTTCTGCACCGCGCGCACCGCCTGCTGCGGCTGCAGGGCGTTGTCCTCGACCACCAGGCGCAACTTGCGGCCGTTGACGCCACCGGCCTCGTTGGCTTCGTCGATGCGCATCTGCATGGCATTGCGCAGCATCGGCATGCCGGCGGCGGTCGGGCCGGACAAGTCCAGGTGGCTGCCGACCACGATCTCGGTATCGGTCACGCGCTGCGCCAGCGCCGGTTGCAATGCGCCGAGAGCGGTGAGGCCGGCTACGGCCAACAGTGCCTTGAATTTCATTTGCTGTCTCCTTTAAAAAATCGTTTCTCGATTATCTTAACCCGTCGCATGAATGGCTTCACGTTCAGGCCGGCTACCGATACATGTCCTCGACCAGCGCGGCATATTTGGTGGCCACCACCCGGCGCTTGAGCTTCATGGTGGGCGTCAGTTCCTCGTCCTCAGCGGTCAACAGTTGCGCCAGGATGCGAAAGGTCTTGACCTGCTCGACACGGGCCAGGCGCTGGTTCACCGCCTCGATCTCGGCGCCGATCAGCCGCAGCACTTCGGGCGCTCGCGTGAGGCTGGCGAAATCGGTGAATGGCACGGCAGCATCCTGCGCGAAACTTGCCACATTCTCCTGATCGATCATGATGAGGCAGGTGAGGTAGTTGCGCGCCTCGCCGATCACCACCGCATCCGAGATGTAGGGGCTGAACTTGAGCTGGCTTTCGATGTTCGAAGGGGTGATGTTCTTGCCGCCCGAGGTGATGATGATGTCCTTGATGCGGTCGCGGATCGCCAGGTAGCCGTCGGCGTCGATCTCGCCGCAATCGCCGGTATGCAGCCAGCCATCGGCGTCGATGGTCTCGGCGGTCTTGGCGGGTGCATTCCAGTAGCCGGCGAAAACGTTGCCGCCGCGCACCAGGATTTCATCGTCTTTGCCGAGGCGGATTTCCACCCCTGGGGCGCAACGCCCGGCGAAACCGACCTTGATCTTCGCAGGCGGGGTGGCGCACACGAAACCGGTGGTCTCGGTCATGCCGAAGCCTTCGATCAGGTCGATGCCCAAGGCCAGGTACCACTTGAGCAACTCGGGCGGCACCGGCGCGGCACCGGTGATGGCGTTCTTCACGTTGGCAAGCCCCAGGAAATCACGCACGTTGGAGAACGCGAGCCGCCGCAGCAGTTTCAGCTTCGCGCCATCCCATTCGGCCGCCGGCCGTCCGGCCAGGCGCGCCTCGGCCGCCCGCATGCCGGCCTTCTGCGCCATGTTGTAGAGCGCGCGTGCCGCGGGAATCGCGTCGCGCATGAACAGCTCGACCTGCGAATACATCTTCTCCCAGAAGCGTGGCGGCGCGAACACCATGTGCGGCGACACCTCGCGCATGTCGTTGGCCACCGTGCCGCTGTTTTCGGGGAAATGCACGATGTAGCCGATGGCCAGTTGATTGAACACCGTCGACATGCGCTCGGCGATGTGGCACAGCGGCAGGAACGACAGCGTCTTCTCGCCTCTTGCCACCGTCAGGTATTCGCGCACCGTGCCCAGCTGGAAAATCAGGTTGCGCTGCGCGATCATCGCGCCCTTGGGTGCGCCGGTGGTGCCCGAGGTGTACACCAGGAACGCGATGTCGTCGGGGCGGCCGCGCTCGATGGCGGCATCGAAATCGGTACCGCGCTCGGCCGCCAGTTGCCGGCCACGCGCGATGAAATCGGCAAAGCTTGTCACCATGGGATCGGCCAGGCCGCGCAGGCCTTCGGTTTCCATCACCACGATTTTCGTAAGGCTTGGGCAGCGCTCACGCACGGCCAGCGCCTTGTCGAGCTGCTCGTCGTCCTCCACCAACAACACGCGCGTGCGCGAATCGTTCAGCACATACTCGACCTGCTCGGGGGACGAGGTCGGGTAGATGCCGTTGCCGATCATGCCCATGCATTGCGCGCCCATGTCGGCATACAGCCACTCGGGGCGGTTCTCGGCCAGCAGGGTGACCACCTCACCCCGCGCCACGCCCAGGTCCGCCAGCGCCAGCCCGACGGCACGCGCCGCCGCCAGGTAGTCGCCCCAGGTGGCCGAACGCCAGATGCCACGCGCTTTCCAGCGCAGCGCGGGGTCTGCGCTCCACATGGTGACGCGCGCGCGAAACAGCTTGGCCGCGGTGTCGCAGTCGAGAGTGAGCGGGTTCGGAATCATCGCCAGGTTTTTGTCTTCTTCCAACGCCGCTTGCGGCCGTCGGCGGCAGCAGGCGCACCGATGCCGAGATAGAACTCCCGCACGTCGTCCTTGGCCATCAGCGCGGCGCAGGTGTCGGCGGCGACGATGCGCCCGAGTTCCATGATGTAGCCGTCGTGCGCGTGGGCCAGCGCGACCTGTGCGTTCTGCTCCACCACCAGGATGGTCATGCCGGTCTCGGCGTTGATGCGCGTGACGATGTTGAAGATCTCGCGCGTCAGGAGCGGCGACAGGCCCAGCGAGGGCTCGTCGAGCAACAGCAGGTCGGGCCGGGCCATCATGGCGCGGCCGATCGCCAGCATCTGTTGCTCGCCGCCCGACAGCAAGCCGGCGTGCTGGGTCATGCGCTCTTTCAGGCGCGGAAACCAGCTGTAGATGCGCGCCAGGTCATCCTCTTGCCCGGCGCGCTCACGCCGCGCGAAACCGCCCATCGCCAGGTTGTCGGCCACTGAGAGGAACGGAAACACGCGCCGCCCTTCCGGCACCAGGGTCAGGCCCTGGCGTGCCACCTCATCAGGGTCGCGCCCGTGAATGGCTGCACCGCGATACTCGACCGCGCCCTTGAAAGGGTCGATCACCCCGGCGATAGTGTTGAGAAGCGTGGTCTTGCCGGCGCCGTTGGCGCCCAGCACGGCAACGATGCGCCCGGCGGCAACCGAAAGCGAAACGCCACGGATCGCGCACACCGGGCCGTACCAGGTTTCGAGGTTGCGAACCACCAGCAGCGCGTCGCTCATCTTCACGCCCCCAGGTAGGCCGCGATCACGTCGGGATGCGCCTGCACTTCGGCCGGTGTGCCGGCAGCCAGAGGACGCCCGAGGTTCATTGCCAGCACCCGATCGGCGACCTCCGACACCAGCGACATGTCGTGCTCGATCATCACCACCGTGACACCCAGTTCATGACGGATGTCGTCGATCCAGAATGCCAGCTCGCGCGTTTCTTCCGGGTTCAGGCCCGACGCCGGCTCGTCCAGCAACAAGAGCCTGGGCTCGGTGGCCAGCGCGCGCCCCAGTTCGACCACTTTGCGTACGCCATACGGCAGGCCGGCCACGCGCTGGTTGCGGTGGGGCGCGAGGTCGAGAAACTCGATCAGGGCCTCGACCTGCGCCCGCGACCGGTCTTCATGTGCACGGGCGGCGCGGCTATTGAACATCTGGCTTGCGAATCCACCGTGCTCGAAACGATGCCGCCCCAGCAACAGGTTGTCGAGCACGGTGGCGCCTTCGAACAACTCGATATTCTGGAAGGTGCGTGCCACCCCCATCTGCGCCACCTGCTGACGCGGTACATGGGTCAGGTCGACGCCGCCGAGCATGACCTGCCCTGCGTGGGCGGTAAACACGCGCGTCACCACGTTGAGCACCGTGGTCTTGCCGGCGCCATTGGGGCCGATGATGGCGAATACTTCGCCGGCCTCGACTGTGAAACTGACACCGTCGAGTGCTTTCACGCCACCGAAGGCCAGCGCCAGGTCGCGCACTTCGAAAAAGCTCACCGGTGCCGCTCCGAGCGCATGTAGGTCTTGGCGCGCCGAAAGGTGTCGCGCCGATACAGCGGGAAGCTCTCGAAGAAGGCACGCAGTTTTTGCCAGCGACCGGCAAGGCCCAGCGGCTCGAACAGCACGAAACCCACCAGCACCGCGCCATAGACGAAGATTTCCAGACCGAACTGTTTGGCGATGCGGTCCGGCAGGATGGGCTTGAGATGCGAGATGAAGGACGGCAACAGCCCGATCAGGAGCGCACCGAGAATCGCGCCGCGCAGGCTGCCCAGGCCGCCGATCACCACCGCCAACACCAGCTGCATCGAAAGCATCAGGCCGAAGCCGTCGGGTGTGAGGTACTTGGTCTGGTGCGCCAGCAGGGCACCGGCCAGCCCGGTGATCGCCGCCGACAATGCGAAGGCCTGCACCTTGACGCGCGGCACATGAATACCCAGGCCCCAAGCCGCCGCTTCGCTGTCGCGCACGCCGACGAATGCGCGCCCAAGATGGGCGCGCATCAAGTTGATGAGCGCGAGCAACACCATCACCAGCACGGCCAGGCAGAGGAAGTAGAAGCCGACCGGCGTGGCCAGCGAAATGCCGAACAGTTTGGCGTCGGGCACGGCCATGCCGGTAAAGCCGCCGGTGAGTGTGGACCAGTGGCCGAGGGTATGTTCGACCAGGATGGCGAACGCCAGCGTGACCATCGCCAGGTACAGGCCGGAGACGCGAATCGCCGGCATGCCGATGGCGACCCCGGCCGCACCGGCCAGAAGGCTGGCGGTCGCGAGCGACGCCGGCAAGGGCCAGCCGCGCGCCAGCAGCAGCGCCTCGGCATAGGCGCCGATGGCGATGAAGGCCGCATGCCCGAGCGAGACCTGGCCGGTGTAGCCGGTCAGCACCATCAGGCCCAGGCTGGCCAGGGCGAAGATGAACCGGTAAGTGAGTTCGCCCAGGTAGAACACCGGCAGCGCGAACGGTGCGGTCAGCAGCAGCAGGACCAGCACGGCATAGGCGGCGCGGTCGGCGCGCCAGCGCAACAGGCGCCGGCTGTCGCGATAGCTGGTGTCATAGGCGAACCTCATACCCGCTTGCCGTGCGCTTCACCCAGGAGGCCGCGCGGCCACACCACCAACACCACGATCAGCACGATGTAGGCCACCACATCCTTGATGCTGCCCGGCGCATAGACCCCGGCGAAGGATTCGATCAAACCGATCAGAAGCCCGCCGACGATCGCGCCAGGCGCACTGCCGAAGCCGCCCAGCACCAGCGCGGCCAGGCTCTTCAGGAGCACGAACCACAGGCTGATGTCGACCAGGGTGATCGGTGCCAGCAGCATGCCGGCGAGTGCCGCCAGCGCGCCGGCCAGACCCCACACCAGGGAATTGACGCGCTTGACGCGAATGCCCGACAAATAGGCGGCAAGCTGATCCTGCGAGGCGGCCTGGATCGCCACCCCGAGCGAGGTACGCGCCAAAAAGATGAACAAGGCCACCGTCACCGCCAGCACCGCGCCGATGATGGCAAGATTCAGGTCGGCGATCACCAGCGGGCCGAAATGCGTGGTGTGGCCGGAAAACGGGGTTTCGAACTTGCGCGATTCGGGCCCGAAACCCATGCTCACCGCGCCACGGATCATGAAGGCCAGGCCGATGGTCAGCATGACGCCGGCGAACTGCGGCTGACCGGCAATGCGCCGCATCACGCCGCGTTCGAGCAGGTAGGTCGCCACCGCCACCAGCGCGATGGTGGCCGGCAGCGCCACCCAGAACGGCCAGGTGAGCCCGGTGATCAGGCCCCAGGCAATAAAACTGGCCAGCATCAACAGGTCGCCATGGGCGAAGTTGAGGACTTCAGTGGCCTTGTAGGTGAGCGTCAGGCCCAGCGCCACCAGCGCATAGATGGCGCCAACGGAGATGCCGTTGATCGCAAGCTGCAGCAGTTGGACGAGTTGCGCGTCCATGGTGGACATGTCTCCGGGAATTCGGTGCAGTTTGTGTGGCGGGGGGCAATCGCCTACTTTTTGCGCATGCCGCGATCCAGCGGGTAGATCGGTCGCCGCACTTTCTCGAAACCAAAAATCGCGTTGTCCGAACTGGTCACACCGACGCTCGCGCACGGCACCACGGCGGCGGCCATGGGTTCGAACACCGGGCGGAAATACATGCGTGATTTGAGCACCAGGAAACGCGCTGCACGCGGATCGATGCCAAGCACCTCGAAACAGCCGAGATCGAGCGGCTCCTGCGGCTGCGAGGTCACAACGATCTGCGCCGCGCCGGTATCGAGCACAGCAGTAGTGCCCATGAACATGCGGTCGCCGGTGAAGATCGGGCCCCTGACCACATACTCGCCGTCGCTGATCATGCGCACAGTCCCGGTGAGCATGAGCGGCTCGGGCGCGGACACACCGACTTTGGGCATCGGCGTCTTGTTGCCCACCGCCAGCGTGAGCTGCGCACCGACGCCGGCTGCGACCATCTGCGCCACCGCCTGCGGGTCGCAGGTCGGGCCGACCACGATGCCTTCAAAGCCGGCGTCGAGCGCGGCGCGCAGCACATCGACGGTGTCGCAGGTACCGCCCGACATCACGTTGTCGCCATGATCCATCAGGATCACTGGTTTGCCATTGGCCTTGTCGGCCGCCTTGCGCGCGCGCTCAATCGAGAGCGCCAGTGCCTCCTGCTGAAAAATGAACTCGGCGCGGCGCGACCACAGGAAGTCCGTGCCCCACCGGGCAGTACGCTGCGCCAGCGCCGCGGCGCCTTGGCGTTTGGCATCGGCCACCACCACCACGCTCATGCCGGCGTCCGCCGTGTCGGCCTGAGGAAAGCCACCGAACACGCTGCAGGCCAGAATGCCGGCATCGCGCTCACGCCACTTCGCACCATCGATTGCCTGGCGCATCGCGCCCAGGTTGGTGTTCATCTCGAGGGTTTGCGCCAGCACGCGCGCATGCGCGTAGGCCATCACCGGCTTGATCTTGCCGTCCTGCATGTCGAACAGCAGGCGCCCGGCGTGTGCGCCGGTCTCGTACATGTCGATATGCGGATAGGTCTTGAAGCCGACGATGATGTCGGCGTTGTCGACGATCTTGCGGCTCACGTTGGCGTGCAGGTCGAGCGCCACCGCCAGCGGAGTGCGCGGTGCGATGGCGCGAATGCGTTCGAGCAAATCGCCCTCGCCGTCATCGCTGTTTTCGGCCACCATCGCGCCGTGCAGGTCTAGGAGGATGGCGTCGCAACCGGCTTCGATCGCCGCACAGATGGTGTCGCACATGCGGGTATAGGCTGCGGCCTCGACCGGGGCGCTCGGGTAAGCCATGGCGGCCAAGGGGGTGACGATCTCGCAGCCACGATCGGTCGCCAACTTGAGAAAAGCCCCCATCGCGACCCGCGCATCGCGCATGACGGCGGCTGCTTCGCTGCCGTAATACGGGCCCACGCCGTTGCCTGTACCAAAGGCCACAAGCGGCGTCGGTACCGGCGAAAAGCTGTTGGTTTCGTGCTGCATGCGGGCGATGACGACGCGCATGGAATCCTTAAAATCGTTGCAGACGCGACGGATTATGTCAGGAACGCGCTAGCGCCCGCGTCGCCAGATAGATGCCGGGCAGGATCAGGGCGGCGCCAAAAAAATGGAATGGCCGGACCGCCTCGCCAAGCACAGCCCAGGCCAGGCCCGCCGAATACAGCGGGCCCAGATAGAGCACCACGCCGACCCGCGCCGCACCCAGTTCGCGCTGCATGAAGTCGTAGGCAAGATAGGCGCCGATGCCGGGGAACAGCGCGACGGCCAGCGTATAAGCCAGGCCCGGCCAGCTGAAGGCGGTCGGCATGAACCACAGCGCCTCGACGATCGTAAATGGAATCAGCACGAGCACACCCGCCATCGAGCTCAGTGCGAGGCGTGCCGCCGGACTGAACGCGGATGGCCAGGCCTTGAGCAGCAGCGCATAGGTGGTCCACGACAGGGCGCCTGCGAGAATCCACAGGTCGCCCACCGAGAATTGCAGTGTCGCGAGACTGAGCCAATGCCCCTTGAGCACCACATGCAGCACACCGGCCAGCGCGAGCCCGACGCCGGCGGCTTGCGACAGCGCCATGCGCTCCTTCAGATACAGGGTTGAAAACAGCGCGATCAAAACGGGTGAGATCGCGTAAAGGAGCCCGATGTTGGTGGCCGAGGTGGTGTACGCGCCGATATAGACAAAGGCGCCGCAGATCCACATGCCGAGCAAGCCAAACACCAGCAGCTGCTTCCACTCACGCGCGATCGCCGCACGCTTCTCGAGCACCTCGCGCCGCGCCAGCAACAGCATGACCAACCCGGCCAGGAACCAGCGCCCGAGCGCCAGGGCATGCGGCGCGACCACATCCACCGCCAGTCGCGCCACCAGATAATTCACGCCCCACAGGGCGGGCGTGACCAGCAGCAGGATGGTGGCGAATTGTCTTCTTTGGATGGGTGACAAGAGAGATGGCCGGCACAAAAGAAACGGGGCGCTGCAAGAGCGCCCCGCTGCCGATTTTACTGCGATGAAACAATCAGTCGATGCTTGCCAGCACCTCACCGATGGTCGAGAAGATGCGGTCGATCTGCGCATCCTCGACGATCAGCGGCGGCGAAACGGCGATGATGTCGCCGGTGGTGCGGATCAAAAGGCCCTTGCCGAAACACTTGACCAGGGCCTCGTAGCCGCGCTTGCCGACCTGGCCCTCGCGCGGCGCCATTTCGATTGCCGCAACCAGCCCGAAGTTGCGGATGTCGATGACGTTCTTCGCACCCTTCAAGGCATGTGCGGCCGCCTCGAATTTCGGCGCCATGCTGGCGGCACGCTGGAACAACTGGTCGCGCTCGTACAGGGCCAGGGTGGCATTGGCCGCCGCGCAGGCCACCGGATGCGCCGAGTAGGTGTAGCCGTGCATGAATTCCATGCCGCCTTCGGGCGAGGCATTGATGATCGCGTCATGCACTTCCTGCTTGATCGCCACCGCGCCCATCGGGATGGTGGCGTTGTTGATCGCCTTGGCCATGGTCATGATGTCGGGCTTGACACCGAAGGCGTCATACGCGAACGCGCCGCCGAGGCGGCCGAAGCCGGTGATGACCTCGTCGAATATCAGGAGGATGCCGTGCTTGTCGCAGATCGAACGCAGGCGCTCCAGGTAGCCCTTGGGCGGCAGCAGCACACCGGTGGAGCCGGCCATCGGCTCGATCATCACCGCGGCGATGTTCGAGGCATCATGCAAGGCCACCAGGCGCTCGAGTTCGTCGGCAATTTCAGCACCATGCGCCGGCTGGCCCTTGCTAAACGCGTTGCGCTTCAAATCATGCGTATGCGGCATGTGATCCACACCCGGCAGCATGACGTTGCCGAAGGTCTTGCGGTTGCCGGGAATGCCGCCCACGCTCATGCCGCCGAAATTCACGCCGTGATAGCTGCGTTCGCGGCCGATGAATCGGGTGCGGCCCGCATCGCCACGCGCGCGGTGGTAGGCGATCGCGATCTTGAGCGCGGTGTCGGCCGACTCGGAGCCCGAATTGGTGAAGAAAATCCGGTTCAGGCCAGGGGGGGTGATGGCGGCCAAGCGACTGGCGGTCTCGAAGGCCAGCGGATGACCCATCTGGAACGAAGGCGCGAAGTCCAGGCGCGCCACCTGCTCCTGCACCGCCTTCACAATCTCCTCGCGGCAATGCCCGGCGGCCACGCACCAGAGGCCGGCGCAACCGTCGAGCACTTCGCGCCCGTCCGGGGTCTTGTAGAACATGCCCTTCGCTTCGGACAGCAGGCGCGGCGCCTGCTTGAACTGGCGGTTGGCGGTGTACGGCATCCAGAACGATGCAAGGTCCTGCTGCAGGTCGGTCATGTCCATGGTGAATCCTCCCGGTTGAAGAGCCTCAATATTATGGTCCGGGCACGCTCTTGGGCGGAGATTTACCGCATAATCATGCGGTAATCCCGCATAAAATGATCTAATCATGAACAAAACACGCGCTGTTGCCCTTGACGATCTTGATCGCCGCCTGCTCGCCCTACTGCAGCACGACACCGCGGTCACCGCCGAGAACCTCGGTTCGAAGATCGGCCTTTCCGCTTCTTCCGTCCAGCGGCGCATCAAGCGACTGCGTGCCAGCGGCGCGATCGAACGTGAAGTCGCCATCGTCAACACCAACGCCGTTGGCAAGCGCATGACCTTCATCGTCGGTGTGAAGGTGGATTTCGGACAGAAGGCCGGGGTCGATGCCCTGCAACGCAAGCTGCTGGCCGACCCGCGCACCCAGCAGGCCTACTATGTGACCGGCGAAGTAGATCTCATGCTGGTGGTGGTGGTGCAGGATATGCAGGACTATGACAACTGGTCCAAGACCCTGCTGCTGGCATCGCCCGCGATGCTGCGTTTTCAGTCCAATGTGGTGATCGAGGGCTTGCGGGTGGGCTTGGCGATTCCGCTTTAGGAAGACGCTGAATAGGTCCCTCGCATGCAGGCTATGGAACGGAAGTTCTCACGAATTCAATCGGTTGCGGACGTGGCTTTCTCAACCTATGGACTTATTCATTGCATCCTTGGATTGCGCTTCTCCCTGGTGAGTCAGCCTGGCGAGAAGCGCCGCTGAAAAGCCCGCCACCCGCGCGCACGGGCTTGCGACGTTCCGCAACCGTCACGGTTGACGGAAACGCAAGCCGTGGGACAATAACCACTAGTCTACCGACTAGTCTATTGATCCAATGGAGCATGTGCAATGAACATCGAAATCGGTTCCTACGAGGCCAAGACCAAGTTGCCTGAGCTTTTACGAGGAATTCAGGCCGGCAATCGCTACACCATCACCTTGCGCGGCGAACCGGTGGCCGATTTGGTTCCACCGGAGGGCGCCAGGCAATCCAACGCGGTAGCGGCGGTCGAGGAGATGCAGCGACTGATGCAGGATGCGCGACCTGCCAAGGGGATCAGCGTGAAGGCGCTGATAGAAGAGGGTCGCAGGTGAGCTTCGTCCTCGACAACTCGGTTGCCATGCGCTGGCTTCTGCATGACGGCCGCCCCGCAGATATCGCTTATGCCGCCAAGGTGCTTGAGTCACTCAAGACACACCAGGCCATGGTGCCCTGTTTGTGGCCACTCGAAGCGGCCAACGTGGCCGCCAAAGCCGAAAGCAAAGGACTGATTTCTGAAGCGAGAACCCGGGCATTCGTAGCCACACTGGGGCGCCTGAACATCGCCGTCGACAAGGCTACCGCCCAAAACGCTCTTGCAGAGACGCTCAGCATTGCGCGACGCTACGCGCTCTCCGCTTACGACGCGGCCTATCTTGAGCTGGCGCTGCGCGCAGCGTTGCCGTTGGCGACGCTGGATGCGGATCTTCTAAAGGCCGCGAGAAAGGCCGGTGTGAAGCGATTTGAAGGAGCCTAGCAACGCTTGTTCTCAAGCTGCGCGCCAGCCGCCGCAAGTGCCGAACCAGCCAACGATTCATGTAACATCGACCACGAATGAAATAGCCATGCGAGGTACGCGCCGTGCCCTTGTCTTCTTCGGTGGTGAGGATTGATCCCGAGATTCTCGGTGGCACCCCCTGCTTCGCCGGCACGCGAGTGCCGATCAAGACCCTGTTCGACTACGTCGAAGGTGGGGACACCCTGGATTTTTTTCTTGACCAATTCCCGTCGGTCAGTCGCGCGCAGGCGATTCAACTGCTCGAAGATAGCCAGCGTGCACTTCTTGCCGCATGAAGGTCTTGCTCGACGAATCAGTGCCCAAGGCGCTTGGTTTCGAACTGCATGGCCACTTTGTTCGAACCGCGCAGACGCTTGGGTGGTCGGGTTTTTCCAATGGCCGCCTGCTTGACGCGATGGCGCGGCAGGGCTTTGAAGTGCTCGTGACTTGCGATCAAAATATCGACTACCAGCAGCATCCGGCTCTACCTGTGGCACTGATCATCCTGTTGGGCCGGGACAATCGCGTGCCGACGGTTTTGCGCTTTGCTCCAGCCGTGCTTGCCGCGCTGAAGTCGATCAGCAAGCCCCAAGTTTTGCCGTTGAGCGATCCCGGCCAACACCTCGCGTTAAAGTGAAATGCTTTGCCAGGGTGCGGCTTGCCACGCGGAGTCGCTTCATGAAATTCCGCATGGTTCAAAGCTGACATGCACCTGGCAATCATCGGCACCGGCATCGTCGGCACCTGCGTCGGTGCCTGGCTGCAGCGCGACGGCCATCGCGTCACGTTCGTCTCCAACACCGCGCCGGGCGAAGCCTGTTCGTTCGGCAACGCCGGCTCGCTGTCGCCCTCGGCCTGCCTGCCGGTCGGCATGCCGGGCATGTGGAAGCAGGTGCCGGGATGGCTGGCCGATGCCGGCGGACCGCTGACCATCCGCCCGGCCTACTTGCCGCTGTTGTTGCCATGGCTCGCACGCTTCCTGCACCATTCAAGCCCCGCCGAAGTCACACGTATCGCCACTGCGCTACGCGGCTTGCTGGCACCCATCTTCGAATGCTACGAGCCCCTGCTTGAACATGCCGGCGCGCAGGCGCTGGTACGCCGCAGCGGCTGCCTGTATGTCTACAGCGGAAGGGAAGCGGCGCGCCGCTGGCAATGGGGCATGAACCTGCGGCGCAGCCTGGGCGTGGCGATGCGTGACATTGACGCCGCCGAACTGGATGCGCTGGAACCCGACCTGCGCGGCCGCTTTCGTTTCGGCATCCTGGCGCCGGAAAACGGCTCGACCCTCGATCCCGAGCAACTGGTCAAGGCGCTGCACGCGCGCACCCTGGTCGATGGCGCAAGCATGGTGATGGGCGATGTCACCGGCTTCGAGCGCCGCGCCGGCACTGTCAAGGCGCTGACCCTGGCCGACGGCACGCGCGTTGAATGTGATGGCGTAGTAGTCGCTGGCGGCGCCTGGTCCGCCGGGCTCACCCGGCAACTCGGGCTGTCGATCCCGCTGGAAACCCAGCGCGGTTATCACGTGACCGTGCAAAGCAGCAACCTGGCACTCAAACACACGGTGATGGCGGTCGAATACAACCTGATGGTCAATCCGATGGCCATGGGCCTGCGCCTGGCCGGCAGCGTGGAATTCGCCGGACTCAAGCCCCCGCCCAACTATGCGCGTGCCGATGTGCTGCTGGCCAAGGGCCGCGAATTGTTTCCGCATCTCGACGTCAGCCGCACCAGCCGCTGGATGGGCCATCGCCCCTGCCTGCCGGACAGCCTGCCGGTGATCGGCCTTGCGCCTGAAAGCGATAACGTGTGGCTGGCCTTCGGGCATGGCCATGTGGGCATGTGCGCCGGTGCCAGCACCGGTCGTGAAGTCGCGCACCTGGTGGCCGGCCGTGCTCCGCAGATCGACTTGACGCCATTTCGGCCTGACCGATTTTGAGCCACCACCCGCGTCTCTTGCGGCACAATGGTCGCTTCTTGTTGTCGTGACCTGCGGGCAACCCGCTTGACAGCGCCGGCTGCATTGAATCTAAGGAATCGCCTCGCAATGCAAACCTTGCTCCCTGCCTCGCCAGGCCGCCGCAATGTCCTGACCATGCTCGCGGCCCTCGGCTTGGGCAGCGCGCAGCCGGCCTCGGCGCAGGCTTATCCGACGCGCCCCTTGCGCATCGTGGTGCCGTTTCCACCGGGCGGCAGCACCGACCTGCTGGCGCGGCGCATCTCCGAGGCGCTGGCGAAATCCCTGGGCCAGCCGGTGGTGGTCGAGAACCGACCGGGTGCCGGCGGCACGACCGGCGCCGACGCGGTTGCCAAGGCGGCACCCGATGGCTACACCATGCTGATGGGCGTGACCGGCAGCAACGCCATCAGCGCCGCCCTGTACCCCAAACTGCCCTACAACCCGGTGAGCGATTTTCAGCCGATAACGCAAGTCGTGTCGGCGCCGCTGGTGCTGGTGGTGAGCGCAACCGCCGGCATCAGGAACCTGCGCGACTATGTGGCCCAGGCGCGCGCCAAGCCGATGACCTACGCATCGCCCGGCAACGGCACCTCGATTCACCTGACCGGCGAAATGTTCGCCTTGGCCGCCGACCTGAAAATGACCCACGTGCCCTACAAGGGCAGCGCCGCTGCATTGAACGACACCCTCGGCGGCACGGTGCAATCGATGTTCGGCGATTTCCTGGTGGTGTTGCCGCAAATTCGCGCCGGCAAGCTGGTGCCGCTGGCGGTTTCTTCCGCGCGGCGCCATCCGCTGTTGCCCGAGGTGCCGACGATTGCCGAGGCGGGCGCCGGCATCGGCAGCCTCGCCAGCCTTGAAGCGGTTTCCTGGCAGGGACTGTTCGCCCCGCCCGGCACGCCGCGCGAGATCGTCGCGCGTCTCAATGCGGAAGTGGTCAAGGCATTGGAGAGCCCGGAGATCCGCGACTTCTTCAGCCCGCAGGGCTTCATCGTCGCCGGCTCGACCCCCGAGCAGTTCAAGGCCTTGGTCGAAAGCGAGGTAGCGAAGTGGGGGCGTATCGTCAGGGCCGCCAATGTGGTCGCCGAGTAGGGCGCAGCGCCTAAATGGCAGCCCTGCAGCCCAAGCCGGAAGCGCGGCACCCGCGCGACCGACAGGTCTTCACTGCGGGACGATCTTCGCAATCGCCACGTAGTTTCTCCACCTGGCGCGCTCTTCGCGATCGAATGTGGCCAGTCGCGCCAGGCTCATGCGTTCACCGCGCCCGATGTCGACGACTTCTGCGAACGCATCGTCAAGGCTGGCGGCAAGCGCCGCATACCGACCTTCACCTTCATCCCGGGCCGCCCCTACCAGTTGATCTATTGCGAAGACCCGTGGGGCAACATCATCGAATTGTTTTCCCGTCACTACGCGGAGGCATTCGGCAACTGGCCGCAGCCGGGCATGCAGGGTGAGCCGATGATGCTCACGCGGGACGGGCGCGAGGTGCCGCTGCTGCCGCAAGCGCCTTGGATCAACTGCGCCCTCGTCACTGGCGATTCGACAACAGCCCCGGCTCAATGCCTGCCGACACTTCAGGAACGCGGGGCGGCGACCAACGGATTTCTGGTCTTCAGTCCAGGGAAACGCGAAAAATCCCGGTCCGCGGACCACAGTTCGCTCACCCGATGATCGATACAAATCGCCGCGATGCGCGCGTCATGAATCGCCCCGCCGACCAACCTGGATCCCTGCGCAAGTCGTCTGAGTGTGTCGAGATGCAGCGCGGATTCGCCGAACGGTTCGAACGCGGGCGCCGCAAACCAGGCATCGATTTGCGCAAGTGCCTGCGCACCGGTACTCGGTGGCTTGAAGATTCCCGGTCGTGTCACCACCGCGAAAAACTCATGGGCGCAGGGCCATGGAATGGTCCACCGGGCGCCGCCTTCGGCCAATTCCGCAACGCATTCCGCCGCGCGCTCATGCCATTCGTGATCGCGCCTGTGTGCGTAGACCAGGATATTGGTATCGACCGCGATCATCGCGACTAGCGCTCGTTCGCCAGATCGCGCATCGCGGACGGGGACAGCGCACGAGCAGCATCGGTCAGCCCCTTGCCGCCCACGCTCGCATCGCGCAGCTTGAACTTGCGCACCGGCGCCGTTTCGCGGAGCGTGCGTGCGAGGCTTTGCTCGATGACAGCGCGCAAGGTCATGCCGTGCGCGGCAGCGAACTGCTTGGCGGCGGCGAACAATGCGTCTGACAGGTCTATGGTTGTCTTCATATGGGTACCCGTACTTTTACGAAGCCTCGACCATATCACGAAACTTATTCCAGAACTGATGTGAGCATCACACGCGCTTTGGCTCTTTGGTGAACGCCAGCGCCATCGCTCCGGCCTGCCGCCGACGGCTGGCGCGATCGTCGCGCGGGGCGCCATACGTGCGTGAAGAAAGTAGCTGTAGTCGCCGCCGTCGAGGAGATCAATCCCTCGGTCGTCGTGGCGACTGTGATCGACTATGGCATACAGGGGCACACAGGGCCTGCAAACTGATTCGCTGCACCGATGGCGGTCTGAAGAGCGTCTGGTTGGCCAACGGCTGCGAGATTGTCGATTCACCCTGCGGGAAGACGGTGTCGTTTCACGATCTTGACGGCCTGACAAAGGCGATCTGCGATGCTCTTGCACGCAAGCCCGCGTCGCTTGCCAGCTCCGAGTTTCGCTAGCTGCAACTAGCCCCGGGCTTGTCGCAGGTGTCCCTCGCGAAATTGATGGGCAACACCCAAAACACCATTGCGAACTGGGAGCGCGCGTCAAAGCAGCCGTCCATGGGCGACCAACTCATCCGGATTTTTTGCCAGGCGCATCAAAATGGCGATCAATCGGTGAAAGATGTTGTGGCTTCGCTCAACTCTTGGGATTGGCTCAAGAATCGGAAGCTGATCCTCGAAGCCCGGCGCGGCCGCCGGTGCCTGGCCCGTGAGGTGTGGGCGGCACGACTGCAGACGTGAGGCACGGTGACCAGACGCAACCAAACGCAATTTGCGCCTGGAACCTTTGATTCACCGATCTTGGCAATACAATCGAATTGTCAACGAATTTGGAGAGTTCAGAACTTGTCGACTCAAATGAATTCACGCACCAGATTGGGGGGCGAATGCCCCAGAACGCCGCGAGCGGTGCGATGGTTTGCACACCAAACAATTCCAACTGGAGCGCTTTCGGAGCAGCCTGCGCCTGCCTCACACAGGGCAGCGTCGGTTATGGTTGAGGCCTTCTGAATGTTGCCCGGATGAGCCGCCGCCGTAGCTTGCTGGCCATGGTTGGCGCTTGTGTTCTTGCGGCGCCGCTGGTCGCACGGCCGCAGCAGGGGCCAGGGCTGCGCACCGCTGGCTTGCTGCTGGCCGAGAGCCCTGATGACCAGAAAAGCCGGCTTGATGCACTGCGCACCGGACTGAGAGAACGCGGCTACGTCGAAGGCAGGAACATCGCCATCCAGATACGTTCCGCCGACGGGGACTACCCAAGGCTTTCGACGCTCGCCACAGAACTGGCCGGACTCAAGGTGGACGTGCTGGTGGCATTCGGATCGAAAGCCGTGCTGGCCGCCAGAGATGCCGCCGGCAAGATCCCGATTGTGATCCCTGTCGTCGGCGATCCGATCGCCATCGGCATCACCACCAGCTTGGCGCGCCCGGATGGCAATGTCACCGGCTCGGCGATCCTGAGCCTCGAACTCTTCGAGAAGCACATCGAATTGCTCAAGGAACTGGCGCCCAGGACCACGCGCATTGCCATGCTCGTGAACCCCGCCAATGCGACCAGCGCGTCTGCAACGATGCAGCAGGCCATGCGGCGTACAGCCAAGGCCCTGCGGGTCGAGCTTCAACAGTTCGAAGCACGCTCGCCGCAGGACTTCACAAAGGTCTTCGCCGCAATCGCGAAAGGGCGCTTCAGCGCCATCCACGTGCAGTCCGATACGCTGTTTCGCACGCGCGCCAGCGAGATCGCGCGGCTGGCCGCCCTGCAGCGCCTGCCATCGGTAGGCGCCAGTGAATTCGCCGACGCCGGTGGACTGGTCGGATACAGCGCCAACGATGCCGCCATGTATGTGCGCGGCGCCTACTTCATTGACCGCCTGCTCAAGGGTGCGAAGGTCACTGACCTGCCAATCGAGCAGGCATCGCGGTTCGAACTGGTGCTCAATCTGCGCACCGCCAAGACACTCGGGGTCTCGATTCCCAAAAGTGTTGCGGTGCGCGCCGACCGGGTGATCGAATGAGTCGACGCACGATTCTGCGACGTTCCGCGTGGGCCGTACTAGGGCTGGTCGGCGCGCCGCGCCTGCCCGGTGCGCAGCCGGCCAAGCGGGTGGTCAAGCTTGGCATGCTGCTGCCCACCTCGCCACCGGTCGATGGGCAGAACGCGACGACCCTGATTCCAATCGCGCTCGAGCGCCTGGGCTACAGGGCGGGACGCGAGCTATTGCTTGAAAAACGCTTTGCCGAGGGCAAACCCGAACGGCTCGATGCACTGGCCGCGGGCCTGGTTCAGTGGGGAGCGGACGTCATCGTGCCGGTCGGCCTGCAGGCGATCCGCGCGGCGCGGCGCGCCACGACCACGACACCGATTGTCTTCTACGGTAACTTCGACCCCATCGCGGGCGGCGTCGTGGCAAGTCTGGCCCGCCCGGGCGGCAACGTTACCGGCGTACTGATCGCACCCGAAGGGACCCTGGCAGCCAAACGACTTGAGCTGCTGGCAGAGTTGATTGCGCCGGCGAAGCGGATTGCCTTCCTGGCTTCCGACGACCCGATGGCCATGGATCTCCAGGTGCGTGAAGCGCGCAAGGCGGCTGACACCCTGGGCATTGAAATGCCCGTGGTACCGGTACACAACAGCGACTACGCCGCCGCGCTGGCCGCCATCGCAGCCATGCGCCCGAATGGATTGTTTGTCGCCGGCAGTACCTTTTTCGTGCGCGACCGCGCGACGATCATCGCGCTCGCTGCCAAGCATCGCCTCCCTGCCACTTACGAGTGGCGCGAACATGTCGAGTCCGGCGGATTGACTGCCTACGGCACCAGCCTCGCGGCCACGACGGCGCGTGTTGCGGATTTCGTGGACCGCATCTTCAAGGGTCGGCGGCCCGCAGAGATGCCAGTGGAGCAGCCGACCCGGTTTGAGCTCTCGCTCAATCTCAAGACCGCACGAGCGTTGGGCATCAAGGTGCCGGGGACGATACTGTTGCGGGCGGAGACGGTGATCGAGTAAGCGGCGGATGGGCGTTCGCAATCCACGCCCGCCGCGATTGCCTGGGGCTTCTGCATAACGCGATCGCAGGCACGCCTGAAACGCTTGTCGCCGCCACCGCCTGCGCACGATGCAAGCTTTTCAACAGGCTCTTTATCCAGCATCCGCGTCGCGCGGCGCCAACGCATAAGCGAGACACAGCGGGTTTGCGGAAGAATGCTGGAATTGGCTTGTCACTCCCCTGGGAGCGCGCCTGCGGCCTCAGGGTAGAGCCGGGGAAATAGCAGGTTGAGCGATTCGAGGGGAAAGGCAATGCCGAGCCGGCCCTTGTGGCTGTCGCTTGTCAGCAGCCCATCCTTGAGCAGGCCACTTCCGGTTCCACGACGGAATCGGTTGCTAACGCCACGCAAGGCCGGCTCAATATGGACTTCGACGGCATGACCGATGCCTTCTCGGGGTCGTCGGTACAGTCCAAGCGCAACCTGAACCAGACCGTCGGTGGCAGTTCAGGGAAGTGCGTACCAGATCGAGCGGCCGCCACCATGGCGGACCAGCAAGCCTTTTCGTACCAAACTGCCGAACATCGTCTTCAACGTGTTCGGACTGGCGCCATCCTCGCGCACCATGTCGCGCGTGGTCACGCGGCCGTGATCGCGCACGTAATCCAGAATCCTCACGGCCAACTCGGGCAGCACCGCCAGCGCGCCTTTTTCCCGCTCAACTTTCGCCGACAGGCGGCGCTTTTGTTGTTGCAGGGCGCGCATGAAGAACATCAGCCAAGGCTGCCAGTCGGGGGCGTCGCTGCGCATCGACTGCTGGGTCTGGCGTAGCGCCAGGTAGTAGCCTTCCTTGCTGTGCTCGATCACGCTTTCGAGCGAACTGTAGGGTACGTACGCATAGCCGGCTTGCAGCAGCAACAGCGTGGTGAGGATGCGGCTCAAGCGCCCATTACCGTCCTGAAAAGGGTGAATCTCCAGAAACATGACCGTAAACACCGCCACGATCAGCAGCGGGTGCAGTCTGCCGGTTTGCCGCGTGTCGCCAAGCCAGGCAAGCAGCTCGCTCATGCGGCGCGGGGTATCAAACGGTGATGCAGTCTCAAACACCACGCCAACCATCTTGCCCTCACCATCAAACGCGACCACGTTGTTGGGCAACTTCTTGTACTCGCCACGGTGGCGCTCGTCCTTCTGGCTGTGTCGAAGGAGATCGCGGTGCAGTTGCTTGAGATGGTTCTCGGTCAAGGGGATGTCCGCAAAGGCATGGAAAACCGTCTCCATCGTCTCGGCGTAACCGGCGACCTCCTGCTCGTCGCGGCTGTCGAACTTCTTGATCGCCAGCCTCAAAAGCAACTGTGCGACTTCGCGGTCGGAGAGCTTGCTGCCTTCAATTCGAGTTGATGACCCGACGCTCTCGATGGTGGCCACATGCCGCAGCGCCTTCAAACGTTCAGGCGCCAGCGTGCCCAAGGCGCGCCAGGCGCCCTTGAACTCGTCCACCTCGCTCAAGAGCATGAGCAATTCAGGTGTGATTTGGATGGTTTCGATTTTCATGACACCCGAATAATGACCTGATTAGACCTGATTAAGCGACACTTTAAACCGGAATATCCACCGGAATAAGCCGGATTAGCGCGACCATCGGATTTTCACTATATCGGCACCTGGACCGGCCATCATCGGTATCGTTCGGCCAACGAAAGCGAACCAACTCAAGTCTGAGCGCAGGCCCACGAATCCTCAGGTTGACGTTGTAAGGAATATTCCTTACTACTCAACATTGTCGTCAGGAATGCCACCATGCCCGAAATCCACGAAGTCGCCACGCTGACCTCCAAGGGTCAAATCACGCTGCCGAAGTCGATCCGCCAGGCGTTGGGGGTGGACACCGGCGGCAAGGTGGCCTTCGATTTGCGCGGCGGCGAGGTCGTCGTGACCCGAGCCATCACCAACCACGAAGACCCGGCCATCGGCGCCTTCTTGGTGCTGCTGGAAGCGGACATCCGGGCGGGACGAAACGTCCAGGCGCTTCCCGAGGATCTGGCGCGGGCCATGCTGGCAAACGCGGGCCAAACGGTGGACCTCGAACACGACATCGAAGGCGAAGTCGCGCTCTGATGCAGCGGCACGGTTGGACGCTGCTATTTCACGCCTGCGTCATCGAGCAGTTGCGGAAGCTCAGCGCTGCCGCGGAACGCGCCGAGCGGAGCGATCCGCAAGGGTTCGAGAACAACGCCAACGTCAAGTTGTTCCGCGCCTTGGGCCAGCTGATCATGGAAGTCGTTCCAAGCGACCCCTCGCGCGAAGAGTTCCGCCAGGGCAACACAATGGGGCCAGCCTACCGTCACTGGCGCCGCGCGAAGATCGGGCGGCGGTTTCGCCTGTTTTTCCGCTACGACTCCAAGGCCAGGGCGATAGTGTATGCATGGGTCAACGACGAAGAGACCTTGCGGTCGGCGGGTAGTAAATCCGATCCGTACGCAGTATTCGAGAAGATGCCCGGCCGCGGCAACCCGCCAGACGATCGGGCGGCGCTGGTGGCGGCGAGCCAAGCTGGCTGGCACGGAACGAACAAACCTTAGACGGTGCCCGGGAAGCCAAAAAAGGGGGCGTGGTCGATTTACATCCACGTCGCGAACATCATTTCTACCGCGCCCTCTTCGATCTATTGTTCTCGAAGTCGGCGCAGCCGTAGGCGGCTAACGCGTGGATTAACGATGGCTTGACCGCTGACGTGAGTGAAGGGGGCGAGATGCGGCGAAACACACTTCGAACCTGGAACCTTTGAATCCTTTAAGCAGCAAGTACAGAATTCGTTCGCGTCGAAGATGCTGGCCGCGGCATAGCGTCTATGGCCCAAGAAGCTCTGCGACTAACGGTTTTAGACTGCGGGCACCGCCTTCGAGCGTAATCTCCGACTTGCGTGACACCAGTGTGCTATGCTTCGACCCACAATAATTGTGGGATCGGTTGCTGACGATGAGACGCTGGACCAACAGCGCTTTCGAGAAATATGTTCATCGTCTCGCGCTGGAAACCGAGTCGATCCGGTTCACCGCACATGCAAGAACGCGCATGTCGCAACGCGGAGTCGTCGCAGCCATGGTGTTGGAATGTCTACGACGGGGATCCATTCGGCGCCCACCCGAGCAGAACATCAAGACGGGCTGGTACGAGTGCCGCATGGAGCGCTATACCGGCGGAAAAAACGTAGCCGTGGTCGCCGCTGTCGTGGAAGCGAATCCTTCTGTCATCGTGGTGACCGTGATCGACCTTGACCAATAGGAACACACATGACCGGAAAACTGTTTCACTACACCGATGGTGGTTTGAAGAACGTCTGGCTGGCCAACGGCTTCGAGATTCAGGACTCACCCTACGGGAAGACAGTGGCGTTTCACGATCTTGACGGCCTGACGCAGGCTATCTGCGATGCTCTGGCACGCAAGTCTGCACCGCTTGCGAGCACCGAGTTCCGCTATCTGCGCCTGGCCCTGGGCTTGTCACAAGTGTCGCTCGCAAAGCTGATGGGCAACACCGAGAACACCATCGCAAACTGGGAACGCACGTCAAAGCTGCCGGCAATGGGCGACAAACTCATCCGCATTCTTTACCATGCACATCGAAACGGCGATCAATCGGTGAAAGAGGTAGTGGCTTCGCTCAACTTCTCGGATCGGCTCAAGAACCAGAAGGTGATTCTCGAAGCCCGGCGCGGCCGGTGGCGCCCCGCGCGTGAGTTGCAAGCGGCGTGACTGCGGACGTCAGTCACAAGGCCGAAAGGTGGCGAAACCCAATTCAAGCCTGAGACATTTGATTTCCGCGTCGATGCAATCGGAATGCAGCTGGCGCCGCGGCGATTGCGTAATCGTCGTGGCGGTACAGAGCCGCGCCTGCGGATGGCGAGAATCAATTCGAACCTGGAACCTTTGTTGCGCGCTACTGTGGCTGAATTGCGCGCTGGCCGCCGGCTGTTCATCGGTGCCGAGTGTCCGCCCGGTGGAAGTGTCGTGCCCGACCCTGCCGCCCCCGACAGCGGCCATGATCGTGGAGCGACAGCTGAACTTTCTCTTCCGGCTGCTGAATGGCTTGTCGGCTTCGCCAGCGAGGCCGACGCCGTAGGGCGGCAACTGGCGGCGTGTCAGGACGTGATCCGGGCGGACCGCCTTTGACTTTGGCGGCGTGCGGCCACACCGATCAGCGCCAATCC
Source organism: Burkholderiales bacterium (assembly GCA_040382235.1). Taxonomy (GTDB): domain Bacteria; phylum Pseudomonadota; class Gammaproteobacteria; order Burkholderiales; family JAEUOS01; genus JAEUOS01. The sequence goes on along the minus strand of JBEIFV010000005.1, from coordinate 5,574 downwards.
CGCGAGAAGCATCGCCCAAGTCTCCTGTTCGGGGACAGGGGTCAGCAGAAATGCCGAGTCGACGCCAGTGATCTGATTGTGTGCCGAGCCGACGATCCAACCGCTGTTGTTAATGCCGTTGGCGCTGGACAGAACCCAACCGGCGCTCACTGAGGAAGCATCCAGGAACGTGTTCAGGTCCGTCACGGCGGACCCGTTCCAAATCAGCGCGTGGTACAGGATAGCGCCCGCGCCGGAAACGCCCAGCATGGAGACACCCACAATCTGGCCGGAATTGTTGATGGCGTTGGCTTGTCGACCGACACCAAGGTCAATGATCGATCCGTGATCCCAGAGCATCGCGTGGTCGGCGGCACCGAAAACCTCGGGAGCTCCTGCAGTGGAGCCGACAATCTGGCCCAAATTGTTGATTGCACGCGCATGCCCAGCGCCAAGGTCCGTGACCGATGACCCGTCCCATAGTGCGGCGCGGCGCGACCCGTCCGCGGCGCTGGCGGAGCCGACCACCTGACCGGCCGCGTTGATGCCGTAAGAGGTGCTACCGATTCCGCCAAGATTACCAAGGGCGGACGGTATCGTGCCATTCCAGAGCGTGGCGCGGCAGCTTGAGTCGCCGGCTTGATAGGCGCACCCGGCCACCTGCCCCGCACTGTTGATAGCTCTGGCACTGCTGAAATTGCCGCCCAGAGTGCCCATGTCCGCTACTGCCGTACCGGTCCATTTAGCAGCATGACTCGCGGAGTTGCCGGTGAGATAGGAATAGCCGACCGCCACGCCCGCGTCGTTGATGGCATATGCGCTGTTGAAGGTGCCGCCCAGGGTTGGAAGATGCGTGGTGACTCCGCCACTCCACAGCACTGGGCTGACCGAGCCTGGGCTAAACCGGCTGCCGACAATATCGCCAAAATCATTGATGCCGTTGGCGCTGCTACCGACTGCGCCGGCCGTACCCAGATCGGTGAAGGTATAGGTCTGAGCAACGATGGGGGCGGGGAAGCCGAGCACGGCAGCCAGCGCAACCAAGGTTCCAAATCGCGACACGAGTTCGAGTTGTTTCACAGGGTTCTTCACCGAAATTCAAATTGCGGGTTACGGGTACACGCGCCACGCCGTCGCGACGCCACGTTTGCTATCGTAACCCTGTCAGCAACGAATAGGCTACCGCTTCTCCAACGGGCGCAGCTTCGACGACGCCAAGGGCAGCTACCGATGACGCATCCGGTGCTGGCCGAGATCGCCCAGCCAGACGACTACGACGAACTCCCGGAAGCGGTAAAGGGCGTTTACTCGCGCGCCGAGTATCTCTGGCTGTCCGACGACCGCAAGGCCACGCTGGTGCAGCGCGAAACCGAACCCGACTGGAGGGAATGAATGGACATCGTCACCGATCGCCCGGCCATTCCCATCCTCGACCAGATCACGGCCGCCAACATGGCCGATACGCTGCACAAGCACTACCCGAACTACCGCTGGGCGGTGTACGTGAGCGGCGAGCAGGGCATCGCCAAGGTCTACAACCTCGACCTCACGGGCCAGCACGCCTGGGTGCTGCACCTGGACGTCATGTTCTCGGCCACCGACTGGGACAAGCGGATCATGCGCGCCGGCGGCGAGATCCTGGAACGCTACCGCCTGGACCGGGCCCGCTTCGACCTGGACCGCTGGATGTCGCTGCCGACCGATTTCGCCGGCCGCTTCATGGCCGCCGCCTGATGCTCGACACGAATGACCAGACCACCCCGCAACCCGCCGCGCCGGACTGGCTCACCATCGCGCGCGACGCTTTCGTCGGCTCGACCAACTATTTCGACAACTCGATCCGCTACGACATCGAGCAGGACATCCGCCAGTTCCAGAGCGTGCACCCGGCCGGGTCCAAGTACCTGACCGACACGTTCCGCGCACGCAGCCACTTCTTCCGCCCGAAAACCCGCTCCGCCATCCGCAAGGGCGAGGCCACCGCCACCGAGGCGCTGTTCGCCACCGAGGATGTGCTGTCGGTCGCCGCCGAAGACGACGAAAACCCGGTGCAGCAGGCCTCCGCCGCGGTGATGAAGGAGATCCTGCAATACCGCCTGACCAAGACCATCCCGTGGTTTCTGACGGCGGTGGCCTCCTATCAGGAAGCGCAGGCGGTGGGCGTGGTGGTGTCCTACCAGTGCTGGGAATACGACGCCGTGCGCGGCATCGACCGGCCGGCCATCAAGCTGCGGCCGATCGAGAACATCCGCATCGACCCGGCCTCCGAATGGGTGGACCCGATCGGCAGCAGCCCGTACCTGATCGACATGCTGCCCATGTACGTCAAGGACGTGCGCGCCCGCATGACCCAGCCCGACCCGAAAACCGGCGCGCCGCGCTGGGCGCCGATCCCGGACAGCGAAATCCTGCAGGCGGTTCGCTCCTATTCCGATTCCACCCGCCTCACCCGCGAAGGCTCGAAGCGCACCGACTCGAAAGACCAGATCACCACGCTGACCGACTTCACCATCGTGTGGATCCACAAAAACATCGTCGAGTGGAACGGGCAGGACTGGCTGTACTACACCCTGGGCACCAACCGGCTGCTGTCCAACCCGGTGCCGCTCCGGCAGGTCTACCGCCACGGTAGGCGCCCGTATGTGATGGGCTTCTGCGCGCTGGAAGCGCACCGCCTGTACCCGGGCGGAGTGGGGCGCCTGACCCGCGACATCCAGGCCGAGATCAACGAGAACGCCAACCAGCGCTCCGACAACGTCAAGTTCGCGATGAACAAGCGCTATTTCGTCAAGCGCGGCAAGCGCGTCGACCTAAGGAGCCTAGTGCGCAACATCCCGAGTTCGGTGACCCTGATGGACGACCCGGAAAAGGACGTGCAAGTGCAGGAGACGCAGGACGTGACCTCCAGCGCCTACGCCGAGCAGGACAGGCTCAATCTGGACTTCGACGACGTCGCCGGCGCCTTCTCCGGCTCATCCGTCCAGTCCAACCGTAACCTGAACGAAACGGTCGGCGGCATGAATATCCTGACCGCCAGTTCCAACAAGGTCGAGAACTACCAATTGCGCACCTGGATCGAGACCTGGGCCGAGCCGGTGCTGCGGCAGGTGACGCTGCCGGAGCAGGAGTACGAGACCGACGACATCATCCTGGCGCTGGCCGGGCGCAAGGCCGAACTGCCGCAGAAATTCGGCATCGATGCCGTCACCGACGACCTGCTGCAGCAGGAACTCACGCTCAACATCAACGTCGGCCTGGGGCTCACCAGCCCGCAGGAGCAGGTCAACCGCTTCATGTTCGGCCTCTCGACCCTGCGCGACATCCTGGCCGACGGCGTGCTCGAACGCTATGGCCTGAAAATCTCCGAGGTCATCAAGGAGATCTTCGGCAAGCTGGGCTACAAGAGCGGCGGCCGCTTCTTCGACGAGAACCAGGACCCGGCCGTCACCGGTCTGAAAGCCATGGTGCAGCAACTGGAACAGCGCCTGGCGATGAAGCAGGACCCGGAACTGACCAAGGCGCAGATCAAAAAGGTGATGGCCGAGATCGACAACATCCAGGCCGAGCGGGTCAAGAAGGGCGTCGAGTCAGCCTATTCCGCGATGCAGGCGGCCGGCGTCATCGCCGCCACGCCGCAGACGGCGCCGATTGCCGACACCGTGATGGCCGCGGCCGGGTACAGGGTGCCGGTGCCGCCGGGCGTCGATCCGAATTTCGGGACGCAGGGCGGGGCGCCGCTGACCGAGGCTGCGCCGGAGGTATCAGCCAATCCGCACACCCATCCGAACCTGCCGCAACCGCCAGCAACGGCCGGTGCCGGAGCGGAGCGCGGCATTGAAACCCCGGCCGTGGATGCGGTGCCGGCATGAGTGAGCAGACGCCAGAGCAAGTCGACCGGCGCGAACTGATCCGCCTGATCGACATGGGCATCCAGGTCGAGGCTTTCATCAATTCCGACCTGGGGCGCTACCTGCTGGACCGTTCAAACGCCGAGCAGAAGGCCGCGCTGGAGCAATTGGGCAACGTCGATCCGGATGATCCCAAGGCGATCCGCCGGCTGCAATTCAACCTGCAGGTGGCGGCGGGTATTCAGAACTGGCTGGCGGATCTGGTGGTGGAGGCGCGGAATGCGGAGGAGACGTTGAGGGCGGTGGAGCAGGCGAACTAACGCTTGGGGTATGCGCTTCGCGATCAGCGCGTGGGTAGATATTCGACCTGACTTTCGTTCCCTACAAGGATGAGATGGATTTGGAGGCCATGTGCGACTTTCGCAATTGGCGCCAGGTATTTTCGAAAATGAACCGTGTCGGGAACCGCCATTGCGACTTCGTCGCCGGCCGGCACTGTTGCACGAAGTAGCACCGTCGAATAAAAGCCTTTGGATACGCGGTCAAAAACCTGGGACTGGGTGTACGGCTTTCCATACCGGTTGCTGCCTTGCCTTGAACTGGTGCCGCCTTTCGCCTCAACATGCAGACGAGGGCCGGATGGGTGGATGGCCACCAAATCAACACCTTTTTCAGTGGTGTGAAGTTGTTGCGCGACAGAATATCCCTGGCTCTTGAGAAATGTGGAAAGTGCGACGATCACATCGTTTTCGTCGAGCATCATCTCTTGTCCATCCACGGTTCCCCTGCCTTGAACGTCGCATCGTCTTGCAGAAAGTGGTACACGAATGCCGTCATCAATGCGCGCCATTCCTTTGGAGTGGGGGCTTCGAATATCCATTCTTTCGCACGACCATCGCTTGCAAGTGCTTTCGCATGCTGTTCAGGCGTGCTCTGAATAGCATCATTTTCGCGCACGGCGAGACCAAGTTTTTCGGCCACTGCGTAAAAAGGCATGGATCGCCAGTGCCGCATGCTGTTGTATTCATGGATGTGATAGAGCGCACGCAACATCACTTTGTCCGAAACGTGCAGGCTCGATATCTCGGAAATTCTCTGCTGATCCGTTTCGGACAGTTGATCCGAGAGCTTTGTTAGTCCAAGGGAGGCCGACCAGACTTTGGCATAGATGTTTGCGCGCTCAATGCCTTGTTCTTCGGCCACAGCATCTTTGAAATTCGAATAGTCGATGTCCTGGGCGATGTGATAAGCGGCATCAGCGAAGGCAGCGTGCGTCGCTTTAGCCCGAAACCGATAGTCCGATCCATCGTTCTCGACAATCGCCGACATGCTGGGTATGTAGAGCTTTCCCAACCGTTCTAAATCGGCGCGGACTCGAGATCGAATCGTCAGATCAGTTTCACCGGGTTTCTGAACAACGCTGAAGAATCCGCAGATCGAATATAGCCACATTGGAACCTCGATAGATAGGGGCCGATTGCTCGCAACACCAGGTTGTGAGCATACCGCCAATTCCTGCCTGGCTAAGCGCCAGTTGGCGCGGCAGGGGCACGACGTGAGCTACCCCCCCGTTCTTGTAAGTTTCATTTCCGTTGAGTAGTACGCCATTTGCAATATCTCACGCCCGCCCACCAGCGGGCTTTTTCTTTTTCTGGAGCAATAACATGAGCGCCATCCTTGATGACGATGAGGACGTGCTCGCTGGTAACACTGGCGAGCGCACCGTGGTGGTGAATCCCCGCGAGCT
>JBEIFV010000004.1:0-89070 GCA_040382235.1 Burkholderiales bacterium | reverse complement strand
GTCAACATATTCGACCAGCGACCGGACATTTCCTATGGCACGGCCGCGATCGTGGGCGTAGCCGCGGTGTCGCCCATGCCCCGCGCCGGCGGCCGGTGGAACACCTTCGAGATCATCGCCCGCGGTTCGCAACTGGTGGTGTTCTTCAACGGCGTGCAGACAGTCGATGTACGCGATGCCAGGTTCGCGCAGGGCCCGTTCGCGCTGCAGTTCGCCAATGGCGCCAACAATGCGCCGGGTGGCTCGATCAAGTGGCGCAAGTTGCAGATCAGGGCGCTGTAGAGTCTGCCGAACGGCGGCGAGGCGCAGCGCCGGCGTCAATCATCCGGCGACAATGACAATCAACCCAAGGAACCCCATCCATGACCCGCTAACCGACGACAATCATCCCCGTCAACCGGCCAAGATGATTGTCGTTTGACCGGACAAGATGATTGACGCCGTCCAAGGAAGCAAGCTTTGGATTTGGAACAACGTATGGCCAACACTGCAAGCTTCACCGTCTCTGTAGACCGCGACCTGCTGCATCGTGCCGACGTACTGGCAGCGAAGTCCGGCACAACGATTGACGCGCTCTTCAATGCCCAGTTGCGCTTTCTTGTCGAAACATTCGAGTCTGCGGAAGCGGGCAACAACCAGAATTTCCGCACCTTGATCGATTATTCGCTGGGACGCTCGGAAGTTGCGGAGGTGATGAGCACACTAGGCATCGAGAGCCAGGAAGACCTTTTCCTGCTGATGGCGCAGGCTCGCCTGCCGGCGCCACGACTGCCTGACAGGCAGATTGACGACATGGTTCTACACTTGAAGAGCCTGCCGACGAAATGAACGGCCTCGCTGACATCGCACTCGCGCCCCGATGTCGGCCCGTTGATCGCCTGCAAGCGACTCTCGGAGCATGTCCCATGTTTGGCCTATTCTCCCCAGGCCTGTTGCGCGCTCGCAAAGGGCCTTGGGCTACAGCCTTCGAACGATGTCGGGAAAACTGCCGTGCGCGACGATTTGCCCCGAACTCCCTCGATGGGGAAACTTGGCGCGGCACAAACGGCGGCGTTCAACTTGACTCATCGGTCGCGCCTATCGGCAATCTATGCATGCGGATCGACCTTCCGGTAACGGTAACGAGAGCGCCTTCGAGCAGTGCATGTTCGGCAACGGTGACGACTTCAATGACCAATCGCGCCAACTCCGGGCCACGCAGGCCTTCGCGTCGAATTCGGATAACCGAGGGTTCACGCCCACCGGCAACGGCAACCAGCGCATGGAAATCGGAATCAAGCGTCACGACAACACGTCGATCGGCAACAGCCTGTTCAAGAATCCGGCCGTCGCTGGATGCACCCATGCCGATTTCGCCGACGTGTAGCGCCTCCCAACCACTCGCCCTGAGAATTTCCGCCGCTTCACGCGGCAAGCCCTGGTCCAACAAAAGCCGCATCAAGCAGTCGCCAGGTTGACCACCTCATCATCGATGTAGTGGGCTGCGAACGATACAGCCTGAGCGATATCCTCATCACTCAACTCGGGATACTGGCGCTTTAGCTCGGCACGGTCCGGATAGAGAGCCACGGCCTCCAACACGCGCCGCACGGTTATCCGGGTACCCCGAACACAAGGCTTGCCGTTCACGATCGCGGGGTCGGCGGTGATGCGGTCGAATCGTTCCATGATTTTTCGCTCCGGTCGTGCTGCGCACGGATTCTAACCCTTGCGCATATACCGGTTGCATCGCTCAGGCGGAACCCTCATGTGCACAGCGGCGGAAATCCAGCAAATCCGCGTACGCGAATGCGTACGACCACAGACGCGCGCAAGCGGGCGGGCGCCAAGGGGGGAATGAGGCAGGGCGACTGTCGAAGAGTGCGTATCGGGACGGCAGCGATACTGCCGCGTGCGTTGCCATAGGTGCTCAACGCGCGTCTCGAGATGGCAGGCCGCATCCTCAAGCTGCAACGGAGTCACCCGCGATAAGCCGCAGCACATTCTGCGCAGCAGCGATCATGCCCAAATGCTGGCGGCGCCTCTCAGGGGCCAGCAAAGCGTCGACCACCGGGTCTTCCTTGTGCCAGTCGCGACCGCTGCGTGCTTCCGGTGGCAAGGCCTCGTCGGCGGCCCTGAGTCGCGCCACCTCGGCCAGACGCACGCGCAGCCGTTCGAGCACAGCCGGCCCGCCGCTTGCAGCAGGCCAGTCGGGTGGCGGTTGTTGCGCGAGAAACATGGAAACTAAGGGGGTATTGACCGTATGGTCGTGAACCACGCTGCTGAATGACGCGACGCCGGCACGCATGATCTTCGAGGGCAGGCGCCGGAAATCACGCACCTGCGGGTCATAGATCATCGGTGCGGCATCGGCGGGAACCCGCAGGCCATCGATGGCCTTGAGCGGCTCGGGCACCATCTCGCGGCCACCGGAACAGAACGCCAGGTGGCCGAAGCGTTCGCGATGTTCGGCGGTGGCCAGTTGGTTGTAGTGAAAGCCCGCCTTGTCGCGCCATTGAAGCTCGAAGCCGGCGCCGGCGCGCTGCACGATATCCATGCCCGCATACGGATCGATGAAAAAGCCGAAGGCGCTGCCCGGCGGCTCGAACGACAGCGACTTGTACCAGCTATGCGCCTGCGAGACATGCAAGGCAAACGCCTCAAGCTGGGCGCGCGAAGGCCGCGTGAGGTGGTAAGTGACCGCCCGATACTCTTCGAGCGTGAATGCTGGATGGGACATGTTGCGCACTCCTCAAATGGAGAAACGAAAAGCCGCATACCTGACAAGACGGCATGCGGGATTCGCCCTCCCGGACGAATGAGTTCGCCCCGGAACGGGCGAAGCGCGCGCACGATAGGCCTGTGCGGCGCGTTATGCAAGTGGTGTTGCGCTGGCGCGACAACGAGCGCATGGGCGGCGATGCCGCTTGCGGCGATTGCTGCGCAAAACTGCCGGCCTCAACTCGTACCCGACACTGCGGGCCATTGAGCCCGAGGCGCTACCCGGGACTGGCCGTCCAAGGCCCGGATCGGCGATCGTTCTACCGGTAGAAATGGCGATCGAAACGCCTGCGATACGAGGCGGCGGGCCGATCCAGGCATCCTTTCGGATTGGCATGGGCAATCCGTTCGGAGGGGGCAGCCAATCCGTTCGCAGGCTGTTCGCCATCGGTCGCCGCCGCTAGACTCGAATTCACTTGCGACGCGCCGCTGCCCACAATGCAGGCGCACCCCCTTGACCCATAGACACCATGGGAGCTGTCATGAAACCCTTCAGTTCCATTCTGCTCGGCAAGATGTTGTGCGCCGCCCTGGCTTCAGTCGCACAGGCAGCGCCGGTGCTGATCTCGACCATTCCGAACTGGAACGGCTCGTTGAACACCGGCGACTTCGGTGCCAGCGGGTTTTCCTCCTGGGGCCAATCCGTGCTGGCGCCGGCGGGCACCAATCGCCTGCTCGATTTCACCTTCGTCGTAAGCGATGGCATACAGGCCACCAACCCGCGCCCGATCACCGGGCAGATCCCCAACCCTGTGCCGGTGAACTTTCAGTCGCATGTAGTCCGCTTCGACATGAACACCCGCACCGCGATCGGCCCGGTGCTCTACTCCAGCCCCGCGCAAGTCGTACCGCTGACCAGCAACTTGTCATTCGTGCACTACACCTTCGCGCCCGACATCGAGGTCGTTCCAGGCGCCACCTATCTGCTGTTCCTGTTTGCCAACAACTACGATCTGTTGACTCCTGTGGGCGACACCGCGAATATGTAGATATTTTGCCGGTTTGGAAATGCTGAAGGTTTTTGAGGGTCGCAGGCGGTGCGCGGCGGCGATCAGAACGCGAAGCGAACGGTCGTTCAGATCTCGATCTGATCCTTCGAGCGATAGCTCTTGCCGTCAATCCGCACGGTTTCAGCATGGTGGAGAATGCGGTCGAGCAGAGCCGAAGTGAGGACCGCATCGTTATTGAAGATGCTGGCCCACTGCTTGTAGACGCGGTTGGTGGTGATCAAGGTCGCACCACGCTCGTAGCGATGGCTGATGATCTGGAACAAGCAGTCGGCGCCGAATTTGTCGATCGGCAGATAGCCCAGTTCGTCAATGCACAGGACCTCGGGTTTGACATAGTGATGCAGCGCCCGCTTGATGCTGCCGGTAGCGTGAGCGGCGGTCAACGAATTGATGATCTCGATCGCACCGGTGAACAACACCGAATGGCCACGCAGGCATGCGGCGTGGCCCAGCGCGGTCATCAGATGACTCTTGCCCAGGCCGGTGCCGGAGATGAACACCACGTTGGCACGTGCCTTGACGAAGTCCAGGTGGAACAGATTCTGGATCAGCAAACGATTGATCTTGGTCGGCCAATTCCAGTCGAACTGATCGAGCGTCTTGAGGACCGGGAAGCGAGCCAGGGCGATGCAACGCTGGACGCGCCGATCATCGCGTGCGGAAGCTTCACCGCCGATCAACTCGGTGAGATAGTTCAAGTGCGACCACTGCTTGTCGGCGGCGGCCTGTGCGAACGCCAGATGGTTCTCCAGCATGAACGGCAGGTTCAGCGCCCCCAGGTTCGCGCGCAGCGCGTCGGCATCGGAATTTGGGCGGGTTTGATCACGGCGGGTTCGCATCAAGGGTCTCCTGGTTCACGGTCATAGATCGAGAGATCGGGCTCGGGCAACTCCAGCAGGAGAAGATCGGCGCGCCGGGTGAGTTGCAAAGCGGCTGGCGGCTCGTCAATGCGTCGGCGCGCGGCCAGGATATGGGCGATGTACTCAGCGCTGAACGCCTGCAGCTCCAGGCCATCGTCGAGAGCGCGGGCAACCGCCTCGGCGCCATGCAGTTCGGCCAGCGCGACGATCTTGCGCAAATGCACGCGCGCATTCACCCGCTTGTCCTCAAGCCCCTGGCGGTACGCCTGGGCGCGCGGCGATAGCGCCAGGAACTGCGTCAGCAGGCGCTGCTCACGCGCGCTCTTGCGCTGTATCAGCAGTTCCCGCGCATGCTCGGGGTCCTCAAAGTCCTGGTGCCGATCCATGCTGCGCGGATGGCGCGCCACCAGGTGCTCGCCGTCATAGATGCAGATCCGCTCGGCATACGCCTTGAGGATCAAGCGGGCACCAGCGTAGCGCGCCGGCACCGAGTAGTGATTGGCATCGAGCGGTACCCGAAACTGCTTGGTGGCACGCACCGTGCACACCCGTGCCAGATCGAAACCGGCCGGATTGAGTTGGCGCAGATGCGCGCGTTCGTCTTCGAAGCGATCGATCGGGCGTTGCTGGGTCACCGCGTGGATACGCACATCGGCCACCGTATCGACCCACAGCGCCGCCGCCGGCTGCAGTGCGGCGAAGTCGGCCAGCTCCAGCCCGGCCAGGAAGTTCTTCTTGACGTAACCGACGCCATTCTCGACTCGCCCCTTCTCGTTGCCGCTGCGCACGTTGCAAGGGCTGATCTCGAAACCCCAGTGACGCGAGAAGTCGAGGTACTTCGGATTGAGCACTGGAGCGACGCCGACCAAGCGCCGCAGCACCGCCGACTTCAGGTTGTCGACCATGATCCGCGCCGGGACACCACCAAAGGCGGCAAATGCGTTCTCGTGACAGGCCAGGAAGAACTCCATCTTCTGGGAGACCGTGAACTCCAGATACATGCGGCGGCTGTGACACAGCACCATCAGGAAGAAACTCAAACGCCGCTTCGTGGACCCCACGGCGATGCTGCCGAACTCGCCCCAGTCGACCTGGGCGGCCTCGCCGGCGGCGAAGTCGAGCTTGAGGAACGCCTGCACGGGTCGTGGCCGGATGCGCTGCACGTAGGCCCGGACGATGGTCGGACCCCCGGCGTAACCTGCCTCGCGCAGGCGCTGGAAGATTTGCTGCGCACTGTATGGGTGGGTATCGAGCCAGCGCACGATCTGCCCCTTGAAGGGATCGAGCTTGCTGGTGCGCGCCACCCCGGCGCGCGGGCGGAACTGCTCGACGGCGGCCCACTTGGCGACTGTGCGCGGATCCATGGCCAGGGCACGGGCGGTCTGAGCCACAGTCAGTTGCTGACGCACCAGGTGGTCGCGGACCTGACAGAAGGTCTCGTAGTCAAGCATGGCGCTGCTTCATTCTCTCCAGCAGGTGCGCGATGCTCACCGGGCCGCTCGTGTCGCGCGCCGGTGCCGGTGTCGCCATGCGCAGTGGCACGCCAGGCGCCATCTGCGGTGCGCTCCCGGGAAGGGCGAGTACCTGGTACAGCGGTGCCTGATAGGCGATGAGTTCAAGTTCGATGAGCTGCGCGCGTGCCGCGCCCAGTTCCTCGGCGCTTAAGCGCAGGCGCGGCGCCAGCGTGCCCGCGCCGTAGTAGCTCATGCCCTGGGCGTCGCAGACGGTGACCAGGAACAGGTACAGCGCTGCTGCGCGCGCGTCGCAGCGGTCGATCAGGCCGCGCTGCACCAAGGCTTGGTCAATCCAACTGAATTGCCTGGGTACCCGGCGCAGCCGCTCGGGCCGCAGCACGCGTTTGACTGTCTTCATGGCGGGGGCTCCGGTGAACTGCGCGGTTGATCGCATCGTGCCCGAGTTGTACGAGGCGCCGGGTGGTCGCGGCTATGTCCTCTTGTAACGTCAACTCGAACAAATGCACGATCAGGCCCGCCAGCAGCGGCGATGGTGCCTCCAAGGCATCTTGTAACGCAGGGGGCACAGCGACCCGACCACGAATGGATGTTTCTTCAATCAAATCCGGGACTTGCGGAATCAAGGCATCTTGTAACGCAGGCTGGCTACGGGCTTTGCGCGGCTTGCTGCGGCTATATCCGGGGTGCGCGATGCGCCAGGCCTGGGCCTTCGCTACATGCAGCGGGTCGCGGAAGTAGTCCTGGTTCTGCGGTTTGGCCAGCCAGGCGGCTTGACTGACGGCGTGGCTAGCGCGTCGGCAGCCGGGGGCTGCGCAGTAGCGCTGTCGTTCGCGGTTGCGATGGTCCGGATCAAAAAACTCGCCACAACACAAGCACTTACGCTGTCCCGCCTGCGCCATGACCGCTCCTGGTTCAGGGCGGGAACAACGGCTCCAGCGGCCACCGCTACGCCCTCAGGCGCAGTTTGAAGAACTCAGAACCCAATGCGAAGAAGATGCGTCAGAGACGCTGATCGGAACAAAACGGCGGCGGAAGAACACGCACCTTCACTCCGCTGGAATTCCTACAGTTTCGGATCGACGCCCACAACTCCAGACGACTCCCGGCTGCGAATGGCAACCACCGGCGCATCGACCTACGCGGATGGCGGCGAAGCCCGCGGAATCAACCCCAAAAGCGACTTCAACGGGCTGTTCGGCAACGGCGCCTGGTTCGGCGGATTCACAATGAGCCCCGATCTCGCGTTCTCCGCCACCTTCGACAATGTCCCTGTGACGACTTCGGTATCGGAGCCCGGGTCATTGCCGATCATGGGTGCGGCGCTGGTGGCATTGGTCGCGGTAGCGCGGCGACGCGGCGCGGTACGGCCGAGCGTAGGGGCGGGTCACTAAAGCGGGCTCTAAAGCAAGCGGCCCGTCAAGGCTTGGATTAACGCAAAAGCTAGTCGACCACGGCCCCAAAACTCCTAAATTCCCTACCTGCCTTGACCGAGTCGGCCACGGGAAAACTTGCTGCGGCTAACCGCGATGCGTATACAGCGTCTGCTCGAAATTGAGCGAGTAGTCGCCGGGGAGCGGATCGTCGCTCTCGGAGCCGGCGTCGGCCAACCTTTGTCTATCCAGTTTGGCGGCCAACGACTGAAGTTGATCAAACAAGCTATAGGGCGCGACCCGATCCTTGCGCGGCTGAGGCGCAACCGCCACCACATCGACCAAGGTGCCTGGCCTGAAGCCGGCCTGGCGCAATGAAATGCGGTGCTGGGCGTCTACCTTGGTGCGTCTATATATGGTCAGGCTCATTGCCAAGCCCCTGCTGATTTGTTGAAGAAGGAGTTTACGAAAACGGGCAAGGGGGGCAGAAAAGTATTCGACCACGCCCCCTTATTGCTTGCGCTTTTGCGCGGCGCGTTCTATTCGATCAACATGCTGCCGCCGCTGTGGCAGAACGTCACCCTGTTCAACCCAGTGGTGTACCTGATCAGCGGGTTCCGCTGGCGCCTCTACGGCGTGGCCGACGTGCACATCGCTGTGAGCACGGGGATGTCGTTGGGGTTTATGGCGCTGTGTTTGATGCTGGTGTGGTGGTTGTTTCGGAGTGGATACAAGCTTCGGCGGTGAACCGCTTCGTGACCGCTATTAACTGGGGGGTTGTCAGTAATTCTGTGTGTGAGGCGGGAGGAGACTTATCCACGGCGGCGGGCGCCGGTCCCTGCATAGACCAGAGGCGACCGCCGCGGTGGATAAGTCGGGATTCATATTACGCGACGGCTTGAACGAAACGGTCTTGGTAGAGGATCGCAAATTGATTCATGGCGGCCTTCCAGTCGTGCGCGGCACGGCTCCAATCGGCGGTGATGTTGCGCAGGGCCAGCCAGATCAGCTTGCTGGCGGCGTCGTCGCTGGGGAAATGCCCGCGAGTCTTGATGATCTTGCGCAGTTGCGAATTCACGCTCTCGATCGCGTTGGTGGTGTAGATCACCTTGCGAATCGCCGGCGGAAACGCAAAGAACGGAATCACATGTGTCCAGGCGCGCCGCCACGACGCCACCACGGTCGGGAATTTCTGCCCCCATGGGCCGGCTTCAAACTCATCCAGTTCGGCCAATGCCGCCTCGGCGCTGGCGGCCTTGTAGATCGGCTTGATGGCCGCCGCCAGCGCCTTGCGTTCCTTCCAACTGGCGAAGTCCAGGCTGTTGCGGATCAGGTGCACGATGCAGGTTTGCAGGGTGGTCTCCGGATACACCGCCGCCAAGGCCTCAGGCATGCCTTTCAGGCCGTCGGTCACCGCGATCAGGATGTCGTTGACGCCCCGGGTCTTGAGGTCGTTGAACACCTTCATCCAGAACTTCGCGCCCTCGGTGTTCTCGATCCACAAGCCGAGGATGTCGCGGCTGCCGTCGGAGCGGATGCCCAGAGCCAGGTAGACGGCCTTGTTGCGCACAACGTTGTCCTCGCGGATTTTGACCCGCAGGGCATCGAAGAAGATCACCGGGTACATCACCTCCAGTGGCCGCGCCTGCCAAGCGGTGATCTCGGCCAGCACCTCGTCGGTCACGTTGCTGATGAACTCGGGGGTGACTTCGGTGCCGTACATCTCGGCCAGGAAGCCCTGGATTTCGCGCACTGTCATGCCACGGGCGTACATGGCGATGATCTTGCCGTCAAAGCCGGTGAAGTGCCGCTCGTGCTTGCCAACGAGTTTCGGTTCGAACGCACCCTCGCGGTCCCGCGGCACCTCGATGCGCAGCGGACCGTCGTCGGTCAGCAGAGTCTTGGTGCTCTTGCCGTTACGGTGGTTGGTCGCCGCTTCCGGCTTGTCGGCCCCGGCCGGGTAGCCCAGATGCTGGGTCATCTCCGCGCCCAGGGCTCGTTCGATCAGGGCCCTCTTGAAGGCCATCGACGCTTCCTGGACCGCTTCGGCGGTCATCGGCCCCTTGACGAACTGGTCAAGCAGCTCCGGCGATATTTTCGGCATCCGCGCCATCGCCGCATGTGCCGCAGCGTTGGCCTTCTGCATCTTCCTTACTGGTTTCGGCATACATCGTCCTTTCAGACTGCATGTTATGCCTCACACACAAAATTCCTGACAGGCTCTTAACTGGAAGATTGAGCGGCCATTTCGCATCTGAAGCAACTACCAAGTGTCAAAACTCTAGCCTTCGTCCACTTCACTATCATCTTGCGCAACCATTTTTGACTTTGGCGGCACCTTCGGCTTGATAACCTTACCCGTCGAAAAAAATGTTGCTAACGCAGCGGCAAATTCAGTCGCGGCAATCGGGTTATCACCCAGCTTATTCGCGAAAGCTCTTCCTGGATGAATGACATCCCACGGCGAACGATACTGGTCCTTGCGACGTCGTCCTGGATCCTTGTTTCCAAAGCCGTCAATAATTCGATTCCAGACCGGCTTGAATTGCTCGATCAGCATGTTCTCGCCAAGCGGAATGAATATCTCGTCCACGACTAAGGCGCGAAACCGAAAATCAGCAGCATCCAAATTCTGCGCTTCATCGACAGAGGTAAAGTGCTGACCAAGCCGCTCTCGTAAAGCAATTCCACGGGATGCGCTATCGTCATCCGCAAATCCACCCTTTCGACCGCCTTTGGGTATCGCTTTGCCGATATAAATCGGTTGCTCGAACTTCCCATCAGCATTCTTGCTTGCTATTGGCAAATAGAGCGATGAACTTCCGGTGTAATAAATGATGTATACGCCCGCGCCGCTTATCGAACTTGTTTTCGAAAGCGGTATCGGCGCTTGTTCGAGAATTGCTCGAACGATACTCTCCGCGAGATTCCGTTTCTGCAAAGGGTTGTAGGGTTTCTGAGTCAATCAAGCACCACTAACATTACCGGTAGGAAACGAGTCAATTGGTAGGTTCATAATTCTTCCAAAGTCACAGTGCGGCCAAATACGTGCTTCATCAGAATCTGGATGCGAATCTTCACCGCGTAGGCATCGTTTGATGACTGTGCATACCGATCAAAATCAAGAAATTCCAATTCGACTGGCTCACCACCCACCTCGGCGACCTGCTTGTTTTCGGAGCGACTCTTCTCGAATTGCTCAAACTTATGGCGTTCGATTTCAGCCATCCAACCTCCGACGCGCGCCAATCGGAATAAATGAAAGTAAAGAACGACGGCGCCGACCTGCCTCAGGAGTCTATCGCGATCTGTAAATACCGCTGCCATGCTGTCTAGGATGGCGTGTGTATCTGCATAAAACGGAAGGGGTTGATCTCTCTGCAGTTTAGCGGCCCATTCCTCGACAAATCGGTCAAGCGAGCGCTTCTTGGTATCAATAACTTTGCACTTTTCCGACGCCAAGAGGAACTTCGCGGCCAAGTCATAGTGCCTATATCGACTATTTCCAAATGGCAATTTGCCGTCAAAAAAAGCGTGCGCAACAAGCGACTTTATTGCGACTGGCACAGGCCCGCCCTTTGCGTTTCGCTTTTCAGCAGCGCTTAGAGGTACCGCCTCATTAAGACGCGAAAACATATCCTCGATGATCTCGATGTCCGCTGTTTCAATGCAAACTATCGTCAGAGGATAACTATCAAGCGCGGTCTTCAAGTCTGGAAAATTTTTCGAAAGATCAGCGTAAGTCATCCCCGCCGCTTGCATAGACGGATCCCAGAGACAATCAAAATCACTGGACAACGCAAACTTACCTTCGATGTAACCCCAAATCGCCTCGAGCCTCTGCTTTCCGTCGATGATCGCGTACTCCATCTCGACAGTCCCCTTTAGTTGAGGCGTAGGGAATTTATGGAAGTAGAGCTTAGGTACGTCAAATCCGTTTAGGATTGTGTCGATCAGTAGTTGCTTCTTTTCTTCAGTCCAAATGTCACTTGAGCGCTGGTAGTCTGGGTCCGTTTGAATCAAATCTCGCATGCGATACAAACGCCAAGCACTATTGTCTGGCTCATTGATTCGCGTCGTCCGAAATGGCCTCATATCAACAACTCCCGCGTCAAGTCGGCAACCCTATCTAAATCTGGGAAGAGGGTCAGTTCAGTAAAGCGCAACAACTTAAGTTCCTCGGCAATCGCTGGCTTGGATGCCGCAGGAATAACAAATCGCCAAACATGTTGACTTGCGCCGACCGCTTCAATTGGACCAGACCCTCGATCAGAGATCGTAAAGTTGCCGAGCTGTGCGGCCATACGCCGCGAATTTCTTGGGCCAGTCGCCGCAACTGGATTCTGCGCAAGCCCCTGGTCTTGGCGGTCAGGCAACCAACTGTCAAGAACGCTATCTTTTCCAAAGCCAGGTAGCTCTGTTTCCAAGCGTCCGCGGAAGCGCGCCTCTCTGTTGAGTGCAAGCGGGGACAGACACCATAGAGCTCCATCTGCAGCAATATCTGCCGGCGCTTTTGAACTAACCGCAAACCAAAGCGCCGTTAGCGGCGACTCCGTCCAGTCGAGGAGACGTGTAGGAACTCTGTGGTGCTGCATCAAAAAAATCCATTCCCAGTCCGTTTTTGGTTGTTCTTCCGTCAGATGAGGAACCGCCAATTGAATGAATCGCTTGATAATTTCCGTCTCACGCGCCAAGTGCGCTGCGTTTCTTGCCAGCGACGGCTCAAGGCGCCAAACCGCTTGCGAATGCCCTCTGAACCAAAACGTCTCTCCGGCGATAGCCTGATTCCTAATGGCATCAATGAGCGCCGCTATTGAGCCTACAACTAGGTCGTTATGCCGCATCGCGCTTACCGCCTCTAGCGGACAGCGTGGACGCAACAGATGCGGCAACCGTTTCCGCCAAGCGGACCGGAACTGCATTACCTAGTTGTCGCATGGCTTCGGACCACGAGCCGCGAAATACATAGTCATCTGGGAATGTTTGAAGTCGGGCTGCTTCCCTTACAGTGAAATATCGTACCGTCCCATCAGTCCGTAGCAACATGTTTTCCCCGCCAGGAACGCCATGATCTCCAGCCTTTAGGGTTTTTGCTGGCTCGTCGATCGGACTACCGGTATGCCCGGGATAACTTCTTGCTCCCGGATTCAGTACATGATTGTGCAAAGGCGAAACACCAATTGTTTCCGGTTCGGGCAAGTCAGAAATCGCATCTCGAACAGTAGCCCATGGCTTCATTTCACCTAGGAGATGTCCATCGCGAACAGCATGCAGTCGTGAAGTGACTCTCGCGGAGGGGTTTGGGCGCGCGCCGCGACTGACTTTATGACGATCCCAATACTCACCGGTGCACCACTGATTAAAAAACAGTTCGTTTTCAGAATGAGTTGGATCGGGAAAATTCCATTCAATACCTAGATCTGCGCGGAATCCAACCAAAAAAACTCGTTCGCGTCGTTGGGGCACCCCGAAATCCGCAGCGTTCAAAAGTCTGTAGACAACGTTGTAGCGCGCCGCCTTGGCATTAGCGGTGTGATATCTCTCTAAGCGAGAACGGTGCACTTCCCATGACTCCCCCTTACGACGTGTTAATTCCGGATGAGACAGTTGGAGATACACGTACTCGAAATACGAAGTAAATGATTGACGTAGTAATCCTTTGACGTTCTCAAAAATAAATGCTTGAGGTTGCAATTCCCGCACGGCGCGCACCGCTTCAGGAAACATGTCTCGCTCGTCCATGTAGCCTCGCGCCTTTCCTCCAAGTGAAAATGGCTGACAAGGAGGACCGCCTGACACGACGGCTATGTCGCCTTGCAGGCTTGTGTAGTCGAAAGTTCGGGCGTCGGCCTCAAAGACGGGCCATTGCTCTACACCGTTGGCGTGCAGCTTTTGATTGTGCCGAAATGTATCGCAAGCATCATGATCTCGTTCGACTACCGCCGCATGTCGAAATCCAACACGGGACATGCCTAGCGCTAATCCGCCAGCGCCTGCGAATAATTCAATGCTTCGCATCAAGAAACCTCCGGCTTCTATGTTCGAGTCTTTGTGTGTTTCTAGTTTCTCAGTCCCAAACGTTCATCACCCCCAGCCGAGACGCCGGAGCTGACCTATGTTCTTGGCGTGTCGCGAGACATTGGTCTGAACTTTCTTCGACCAAGACTCAACTCTAGTTTTTGGCACGCGCGCTTGCTTACACGTCGCGAACCTATGCCAGAACCAGTTGCACCCGTTTGCAAAAACTATTGTTCACAACTATTCCTACCCGCACGCCCCCACCGCCCCACAAGCCGTACAAAACTCACACCCATCCTTCTTGATCACGGTTGTGTTGCCGCACTCGGTGCACAGGCTGCCCTGCATCACTTCCACTTCGCCCTTGGCGCCGCCAACCGCGCGCGGCGCTTCGAGGATGCCCATCTCGCGGGTGGGGAAGCCTTCTTCGGTCAGCACGCCCAGCATGGCATAGCGGTGGATGATCAGGCGGGCCAGGTAGGCCACGGTGGAGGGCCAGGTTTGCTGGCGCCGCTCGCCGGGCACGAAGGCCATGAAGTCGCCCAACGGCTCGGCGTAATTGAGCAGCTTGCGCAGCTTCATGCCGATCCATGCCGGGTCCAGCACGCGCATGTCGAGCGAGAGGATGCGTGAGAGGCCATCCAGTGCGCGCGGGTAGTTGCCGGAAAGCCACATGGAATACGGGCGGGTCACGCCATCTGGCAGCGTCACTTCCTTCAGGCCCAGCACGAAGTCTTCATCGGTGGCGGGGTTGACGATGTCCACCGTCCACGAGAGCGTGCCGTCGGTGCCGGTGCGCGGTTCGTTCAGGGCGAACATGGCGTCCAACACCGGGTGCGGGCGGCCTTCGGGGCTTAGCAGGTCGGGCGCTTTTTCATCGAGCGCGCCCAGGCGGTCGCAGCGCCACTGCACCAGTTGCGCGAGGCCCGCGGCCACGGAGGGGATCAGTTTCTGCTCGCCGTGCGGCGGGAAGGGCATGAGAAAGCTTTTCTCGCCCGGGGTCTTGGAAAGCACTTCGAGCTTCAGCTTCAACCACGCGCGGTCATTCGCGCGCATGTCCATGGAAAGCGTCTTGGCCAATGCACCCAGGCCACGTGGCTGGTCGGCGCCGTTGACCCACACTTCGAACGGGAAGGCCTGGCCTTCTTCCTCGATGTGGCCGACAAACAAACCGAACTCGCCACCCGGGTGGCTCATCATGTAGGTCCAGGCGCTGTTGCCGCCGGGCAGTGTGGGCCGGTCGGGCCAGCGCAGGCTGGCCAGCACGGGGGCCGGCAGGCTCTTGATGGAAAGCCGCTTGTTGGCTTCCAGCATCTCCACGTCTTGCGGAGTCTTGTTGGTGGCCTTGTCGGCCGGCTTGTCGCTGGTGACCGACAGCACCGAACCCAGCACGCTGTTGGGGCGGTAGGTGGCCAGGCCCTTCAGGCCGGACTTCCACGCGCTCATGTAGAGGTCCTCGAAGTCCGCATACGGGTAGTCGGCCGGCACGTTCACCGTCTTGGAAATCGAGGTGTCGATCGCCGGGGCCACGGCGGCCACCATTTCCTCATGCGCGCTGGCCGAGATTTCCAGCGCCGTCACGAAGTACTCGGGCAGCTTGCTCATGTCGCCGCCCACATGCTTGTAAAGGCGCCATGCGTAGTCTTCCACGGCGTACTCTTTGTGCGTGCCGTCGGCCATGCGCTTTTTGCGCGTGTAGGTCCAGGAGAACGGCGGCTCGATGCCGTTGGACGCGTTGTCGGCAAACGCCAGGCTGATCGTGCCGGTGGGCGCGATGGAAAGCAGGTGCGAATTGCGGATGCCGTATTTGCGGATCTTGTCCTTCACTTCATTGGGCAAACGGGAAGCGAAGTTGCCGCCGGACAAATACATGTCGGCATTGAAAAGCTCGAAGGCGCCGCGTTCGCGCGCCAGTTCCACCGAGTACAGGTAGGAACGATCACGCATGGCCTCGGTGATCTTGCTGGCCACGGCGCGCGCTTCGGCGGTGTCGTAGCGCAGCTTCAGCATGATGAGCGCATCGCCCAGGCCGGTGAACCCCAGGCCCACGCGGCGCTTGGAATCGGCTTCGGCCTTTTGCGCCGGCAGCGGCCAGTGGGTCGCATCGAGCACGTTATCCAGCATTCGGGTGGAAACATCCACCACCTTGCCGAAGGCCGCGAAGTCGAAGCTCGGCTTCTCGCCAAACGCATCCTTCACAAACTTGGTCAGGTTGATCGAGCCCAGGCAGCAGCAGCCATAGGGCGGCAGCGGCTGTTCGGCGCAGGGGTTGGTGGCTTCGATGGTCTCGCAGTAATAGAGGTTGTTGTCCTTGTTCATGCGGTCGAGGAACAGAATCCCCGGCTCGGCATGGTCGTAGGTGGACCGCATGATCTGGTCCCACAGGTCGCGGGCCCGTACCTTCTGGTACACCCACTGGCCGTCCTCGCGCTGGTAGGCGCCGGCCTTCATGATCTCGGCGGAAGGCTTGGCCTTGTGCGCGAGTTCCACGTCGGCATCGGCTACCACCGCCTGCATGAAGGCATCGGTCACGCCCACCGAGACGTTGAAGTTGGTGAGGTCGCCACGGTCCTTGGCGTGGATGAATTTCTCGATGTCCGGATGGTCGCAACGCAGCACGCCCATTTGCGCGCCACGCCGGGCGCCGGCCGATTCCACCGTTTCGCAGGAGCGGTCGAACACCCGCATATACGAAACCGGGCCCGACGCGCGCGAATTCGTGCCCTTCACATGCGCCCCCACCGGGCGGATGGACGAAAAGTCGTAGCCCACGCCGCCACCGCGGCGCATGGTCTCCGCGGCTTCCGAGAGCGCCGTATAGATGCCGGGGCGGCCGTCCACCATTTCAGTAATGGAGTCGCCCACCGGCTGGACGAAGCAATTGATCAGCGTGGCGGTCAAATCGGTGCCGGCGGCGGAGTTGATCCGGCCGGCCGGAACGAAGCCGTTTTCCTGCGCCCAGAGGAACTGTTTTTCCCAATGTGAGCGTTTGCTCTCAGGCTCCACTGTGGCTAAAGCGCGGGCCACCCGTTTTCGGACTTCCTGCACCGACTGTTCGGTGCCCTTGGCGTACTTCTCGATCAGTACTTCTGCACAGATCTCCTGCTCGGCCAGGTTAGCCGCAGAATTAATTAATCCTTTTGTTTCAATGGTTTGCATAATTAACCTCGCCTAGTGATGTAAGTAGCATACGCCGCTTTTGGCGTGCCAACCACCAGGTTTTGAAGAAATATTTTTTGGCCGGGCGGATGCCTGAAAATGGTGCGGGAGGAAGGCCTGGATCGTCAGAAAAACCGATCGCGGCGCGCTTTATACCGCAAATCCGCTTACCGGATGGCCGCCTCGTTCAAAAACCGTCAAAGGAAACACTGAATAAGTCCGCAGGTTGAGAACGCCGCTTCTGCAACCGCCTAAATTGAAACGAGCTTCCGTTCGATAGTCTGCATTCCAGGGACTGATTCAGCGTTTACCAAACGCGCAGCGGGCCATGTCGTACGGGGGCCTGTTGCTGACGCGCAAGCGCTCGCGGCCGCGGAGCGTGTACCGGAGCAGCCACGCTATCCGCGCCGGTCGGTGTCGCGTCGCAAGCCGCCGTCACGCCGTTCGCCACCCAGCGCCTTGAGCAAATGGGTCAGGGCCAATTGCGCCTGGCGCGCCTGCGGTCCGTCACTGCGATCGCGCTCATGCATGATCCAGTGCGCCAGCAGGTTGCGCAGCGTCGCGCGCCCCTCATCGGTTTGCGCCAGCACGTTGAGTTCCGCCAGAGCGGTGGTGGCTGTGAGCCCCTCTTCGTGCACGATCGCCACCACCGCGACGTCGATGTCGATTTCCGTGACCTCACGGCCCAGGATTTCGCACACTTCGTTACGCAAGTCCTCGTATCCACCAATCATGACAGCCTCCCATCCTCGTTCAGTCCGGAGCAAACACCGGTTCGTGGAATTCAGACTAGCACCGCGGCGGCGGCAAAGTTTGATGTGCCGCAAACCCGGATGCCGCAGCGGCACTATGCTTCGAAGACACATTCCCGGCGCCAGCGCGATGCCGGAACCTGAAAAGAATCGATCATGAGCGACATCATCCAGCTCCTGGGCAACGAAGCCGAAGGCCTCCTGTCCCATGTGTGCAAGGGCATTCCCAAGCTGGGCCTGCATCTGCAGGGGCCGGATTTCGTCGATCGGGTGGTGGCACCGTCCGATCGGCCGCCACCGGTGCTGCGCAGCCTCGCGCAAATGTTCAATCATGGACGCTTAGGCGGCAGCGGCTATCTGTGCAAGTGACAGGGGTCAGGCTCCCGCCAGGCCATAGGGCAGCACCTCGCTGAGCAAAGTCGCCCGTTCATACAAGGCGCGGTATGCACGATCGATGTCTGCCACCGTGCCCTCAGGGTGCGGCCCATACAAGATATGCCCGAGCGCTTGCGCGATCGATGCATGGCACTGCCCCAGCGCAGGCTGTTGCAAAACCACCCGCTGCGCATGTACCGACACCGCTTCAACAGGCAGGCGCTGCAGCCCATAAAGCGAAAGCAGGCGCGCAGCAGCCCGGTAATAGCGCGGACTCGCCTCAGCCATCGCACGCCGCCGCCAGTGAATTGACAGCACATGGCGGTCGACCCAGGCGCGCATGCGCGTTGCGATGCGTTGCCGACGAGCCCGGCGAGCCGCCCACCAGGTGGAGGCGGCTGCCAACAGCAACCACAGCAAATCCCGCAGGTACAGCGTTACCGACAGACTCGACACAACGCCAACGATCGCCTCGCCAGTACCGACCGCGCCGCGGATCATGCCGCGCTGCCAATCCGCCAAGCCAGCGCCGCGCTGCGCCAGCGACATTTCGCGCAGCATGCGGCGCGCGCGATCCACCCAACCCGATCCACCGCCGTGGGCCGCGTCGCCGCGACCAGCGTTTGGCAACGCACCCCCCGTTTTGGCTGGCTTGCCATCGTCACTGCGCGCCTTGGCCGCGCCAGGGCGCTGCGATTCGCCGGCATATTCATGGTTGTCCGGGAAAAAGCCGAAACCCAACCCCGGCGGCCGCGGCATGGCGAAATAGATGAGCGCAGCCAGCACCCCGATCACCAGCGCCGAACCAATGCTGCCCACCAGCGGCCCGAAGATCGAAGGCGCATCGCCTGCCGATTGAAAATCATGAGCGTTCTCGTAGGCCAGTACAAACAGGATAGCCAGCGCACAGGGCACCGCATAAAAGCTCATGGTCCAATCCGTTTCGACATGCCCCGAAGCAAAATAGAGCGCAAGGAATGCAACCACCAGGCTGAAGTGAACATCGCGCCGCGTGCGCACCCCGATCATGCGCGCCGACTGCATGGCGATCAGCCACAGCACCGCGGTTTGCTGCGGTGAATACATGCCCATCATCGGCAGCAGGCCTGCGAAAGCCATCACCATCGCCCAACTCCGCACGCGCGGCAGCAGCGGCGAAACATTGCCCAGGGTTGCACCTCCGAACAGATGAGCGCCGCCTACGACCACCAGCCAGATGAACATGTCCTCGCCAAAGTGGCCGTAATACCCTAGCAGGTAGGTGACGCAAAGTGCGGCGAAATAGAGCGCCACCCCGGCCCCGACCAGCATCGGCAGCGGCACCGATCGGGCCGCTGCGGTCAGCGTTGGCGACACTGGCGCTGCGCTCACAGTCATGCGAACAGGCGCTCCAGGCGTTCATCGCGGCCGATCACACGTGAATTGACACAGCGCGCCGCAAGGCGCCGGCGCAAAACCGACGCGTTCTCCATCGCCACCCCGGCGAAGCTTTCGCGGTGCAGGCATAAGGCGGTCAGTACCGCGCCCTCCAAACCCAACACCGCCAAGGCGGCGATGGCATCTTCGGACCGATCCGCACTGCGCTCCTCGCCTTCAGCGAATATCACATAGCGGTGTGCATGCGGCCATACCAGCGGCATGGCGCGCCTGAGCAACTCGCGCATCGGCGCTTCCTCTTGCGCCTCGGCCGCCGCCAGCGCGCGCTGGATCAAGAGTGCCTGTGGGCCACTGGCAGCCGCTTCAACCACCACCGGCCGCGCACCCAGCACGACCAGTTGTGTGCCGATTTGCCGTTCAGTCGCCCAATGCGCCAGAGACGCGGCAATTCGCACCGCGACCTCGAAACTGTGGGCCTCGCCGTTACCCGCATGCGCTTTGGCCCGCGTGTCGAGAACAACGCACAACAGCGGGCGCACGGTGCGCTCGCGCACCACCACGTGCAGCTCGCCCAGGCGCGCCGAGGTCGGCCAGTGCACGCCACGCGGTGCGTCGCCCGCCACATACTCGCGCAATGCGGAAAAGTCGCCGTCACCGCCCGCCCGTGGTGCCAATACGCCGGCTCCGAAGCCGTCCTGTTGGCCGGCCAGGTTCGGTGCGGCGACGGCGAAACGCCGCGGCAGCACAGTGATGCGACCGGCGGCAGGTACCGACCGCCGGCAAGTGAAAAATCCCAGCGGAAAAGCCGATTCGATGCGCGCCGCCTGCGCCACATAAACACCACGCGCCGGCAGGCGCAAGCGCACCAGAACCTCGGTCTGGCTGCGCCCGCGAATCCTGGCGGCAAAGGCGCCCGCCTCCACCGCTGCGCGTCGACCCGGCCGCAGGCTGATGATCAGCGCCAGTTGACGCCGCGGCAACCAGCCAGCATTGACCATGCTCACCGCTACTTCGATCGTCGCCCCGGCTTCGACATCGCCACCGATGAATCCGGCCTGGGCCCGCAGCGGCCGCATTTGCCATAGTGGAATCGCATAGCCTGCAAGCAAGGCTGCGACCATCACCGAAAAAAGCCCATAGATCAGGGCGTGCTCGCGATTGATGGCAGCACCGAGAACTACCAGCGTCAACGCCGCGACGATCGCTGCGCGACCCCGCCGCAAGCGCTCAATCAGCGGCCGGTATCGCCACACTGCCAGACACCTTGCTGACCACCTGCGCGGCGGTGCGGCCATCCAGGCGCGCTTCGGACTTGAGCTTGAGCCGGTGCGCCAGCACCGCGGGGGCAAGTCGCTTGACCAGTGCCGGGTCGACAAACGCGGCACCGCCCATCAACGCCAGCGCCTGTGCCGCCCGGCACAGCGCGATGCCGGCGCGCGGACTCGCGCCCAAGGCGACATCGGGATGGCTACGCGTCGCCGCGACGATATCGGTGGCGTAGCGCGCCACCCGCGGGTGGACGAACATCGCAGCGGTTTGCTCGCGCAGGTGCGCCAGTGTGGCCGCATCGAGAACAGGCGCCAGCGAATCAACCGGGTGGCCCTGGCGTTGCGCCAGGAAAATGCGTGCTTCGGCTTCCGGCGCGGGATAGCCCAGCGAGGTACAAAGCATGAAGCGGTCGAGTTGCGCCTCCGGCAAAGGATAGGTGCCGGCCAGTTCAACCGGATTCTGGGTGGCCAGCACCATGAAACTCTCGGGAAGTCGATGCGTCACACCATCGATGCTGACCTGGCGTTCCTCCATGCCTTCAAGCAGTGCCGCCTGGGTGCGCGGGGTGGCGCGATTGATCTCGTCGGCGAGCAGGAAATCGGTGAACACCGGGCCCGCGCGAAAACGGAACTCGCCGCTAGGAGCGTGATAAATCGACGTTCCGGTGACGTCCGAAGGAAGCAGGTCGGGCGTGAACTGAATCCGCTTGCAGACCAGACCGAGCGAGGCCGCCAACGCGCGCGCCAGCATGGTCTTGCCGGTGCCGGGCACATCATCTAGCAACAGGTGACCGCGCGCCAATAGCACCACGATCACCGACTCGATCACGTGATCCTTGTCGAAAACAACCTTGCGAATGTTTTCGAACAGCCGGGCAACCAATGGATTCATGAGGGCGGCAATCAGGTGTGCCACCCACGGGCGGCATGTCAAGGCTCAGCCCGCAGCTTAGCAAACACGTAGCCAATGCCCGTAGCACTGGCTTCACTGACTGATCAATGCGCTTTCAGCTAGCTGGGCCCGATGCCCGGTGCGCACAGGTTGTGCTTGCCACCCACCCAGTGATTCCGCGCAAGTCGCGCGGCACCGGGATAACGAAATGACGCTTCACGCCCGGCATCGACGATCCGAGCGCCGGCCTTGGCCCAGGCCTGGCACCTCAACCCCTGCGCAGGGCGCCGCGCCGCACGCCGCCATCACCGCGCGCCACGCAAGGCCTTGAGCCAATGGGTCAACGCCAATTGCGCCTGCCGCGCCTGCGCCGTAAGTTTGATGTACCGCAAACCTACAGCGGCGGCGCAGCGCTATGCTTTGAGGGCGAATTCTCCGCACCACAATCCACGCGTTGCGGAACCTTCAGAGGAATCGATCATGAGCGACATCATCCAACTTCTGGGCGCCGAAGCCGAAGGCCTCCTGTCCCACGTGTGCAAGGGCATTCCGAAGCAGGGCCTGCATCTGCCGGGACCCGATTTCGTCGACCGCGTGGTGGCCCTGTCCGACCGGCCGCCACCGGTGCTGCGCAGCCTTCAACAGATGTTCAACCACGGACGCTTAGGCGGCAGCGGCTACCTGTCGATCCTGCCGGTCGACCAGGGCATCGAGCACAGCGCGGGCGCCTCGTTCGCAAAAAATCCGCTGTACTTCGACCCCGAAAACATCGTCAAGCTGGCCATCGAGGGCGGCTGCAACGCGGTGGCCTCGACGCTCGGCGTGCTGGGCGCATGCTCGCGCAAGTATGCGCACAAGATTCCGTTCCTGCTCAAGTTCAACCACAACGAGTTCCTGACCTACCCCAACAAGTTCGACCAGATCTTTTTCGCCAGCATCAAGCAGGCACGCGAGATGGGCGCGGTGGCGGTCGGCGCCACCATCTACTTCGGTTCGCCCGAATCCGGGCGCCAGATCGTCGAGGTGACGCAAGCGTTCCAGGCGGCGCACGAAATGGGCATGGCCACCGTGCTCTGGTGCTACCTGCGCAACCCGGCCTTCAAGAAGGACATCGACTATCACGTGTCGGCCGACCTGACCGGCCAGGCCAACCACCTGGGCGTGACCCTGGAGGCGGACATCATCAAGCAGAAACTGCCGGAGAACAACGGCGGCTACCTGGCGCTCAACACCAAGGAAAATCCCTACGGCAAGAACGACCGCCGCATGTACAGCGACCTGGCCTCCGAGCACCCGATCGACCTGGCGCGCTACCAGGTGGCCAATTGCTACATGGGTCGCGCCGGACTCATCAATTCCGGCGGCGCCTCGGGCGCAAACGATCTGCACGACGCGGTGCGCACAGCGGTGATCAACAAGCGCGCCGGCGGCATGGGGCTGATCTCGGGGCGCAAAGCGTTCCAGAAGCCGATGGCCGACGGCGTGGCATTGCTCAATGCGATTCAGGATGTGTATCTGTCGAGTGCGATCACAGTGGCGTGAGACCAGCCCGCGACGTTGCGCGGCCTGCACCGGCAGCGGGAGGGGCGCAACGAAAGCGGGCAGGGCGCCCTACTCCGCCCTGATGCCGCCCTTCCTGATTACCTCGGCCCATTTGTCCGACTCCGCGCGCACAAAGCGCGCCAGCTCCTCCGGCGAACCGCTGCGGGTCTCGATGCCGGCGTCAAGCAGCTTCTGACGCACCTCCGGTTCAGCGAGCGCCGCATTGAGCGCGCGGTTGAGTTGCGCCACCGCGGCCGCCGGCGTACCCACCGGCGCGAATAGCGCAGCCCAGCCGATCACTTCGAACCCGGCGACACCGGACTCTGCCACCGTCGGCACTTCCGGCGCCGACGCCACGCGTCGTCCTGCGGTGACCGCCAGCGCCCGCAGCTTGCCGGCCTTGACCAGCGGGGTGGAGGAGCCGATGTTGTCGAACATGAATTGCAGCTGGCCGCCCACAAGGTCCTGCAGCGCCGGGGTGCTGCCCTTGTAGGGCACGTGCTGGTAGTCGAGATTCAAGGTTTGCTTGAGCAACTCGGCCGCGAGATGCGACGAACTGCCGATCGACGGCGTGCCGTAATTGAGCTTGCCGGGGTTTTGGCGCGCATAGGCCACGAACTCGGCAAAGCTCCTGATCGGCAACGCGGGATTCACCAGCAGCCAGGCGGAGTTGAAACCGTAAAAACCGATCGGCGCAAAATCCTTGTCGGCGCTGTAAGGCAGCTTCGACATGTGCGGCGCGGTCGTATGGGTGGTGATGGTGCCCAGCAAGATCGTATGGCCATCGGGCGCCGCCTTGGCCACCGCATCGGTGCCCAGGGTCGCGCCTGCCCCGGGGCGGTTTTCCACCACGATCGCTTGCCCCAATTCGGCGCCCATCTTGGGTGCGACCAGACGCCCCATCAGGTCGGTTACCCCGCCAGCGGCAAACGGCACCACGATTTTCACCGGGCGGGTGGCGAAGCTTTGCGCAAGCGCCGCGCCCTGCGTCAGCGTCAGTGATGCCAGCGCCAAGGCAAGCAGGGCGCGCTGGCAGATCCTGGTCAGGGGGTTGTTCATCAGGCTCGTCTCCGTTGTGGTGTGTCGCTTCAGGGCTCGGGCGCGACCGGCAGCGTCGCATCACTGTCGCCAGAAATTTTTTCAGTGCCCAGATCGGTTACGCATGCTCAGACCACGAGCACGAACTTGCCGAAGTGGCGGTTCTCGCGCATCGCCGACAGCGCCTGATCGGCCTCGGCCAGGGGATATACCTTTTCCACCGGCATGGCAAAGCGGCCGGCGGCGACGGCGACACCAAAATCGTTCCACGCCGCTTGCACCACGGCGGCGAATTGCGCGACATCGCGCGTGCGGAAGGTCACACCGTGGAGGCTGATGCGCTTTTTTGCCAGCAGGTCGAAGTCAAGCGGTCCGGTCGTGCCGCCCATGCGGCCGATCTGCACCCAGCGGGCGCCGTAGGCAGCCAGCGCGAGGTGGTCGGCGGCGGCCTTTGCGCCCACCATGTCGATGATCACGTCCGCCCCCGCATCGGCCGTGGCCCGCATCACTGCTTCCACCACGCCGCCCTGCGCGTAATCGATGCCGTGGGTCAGACCCAATTCGGCCAGGCGGTCGAGCTTGGCGGCGCTCGCGGTGCCGGCTACCAGCGCCGCGCCCCTGGCACGCGCGATCTGGGTGGCGGCGATGCCCACCCCGCTGGCGGCAGCCTGGATGAACACGGCTTCGCCGGCCGCCATCCGGCCGTGGGTGACAAGCGCGTCGTGCGCGGTGAACAGTGCCACCGGCAGCGCCGCGGCCTGGGTCCATGACAAGCCTCGTGGCACGCGCACCGCGAGCCGATGGTCGATCAGCACCTGCTCGGCATGGCCGCCCGAGAGCATGCCCAGCACGCGATCCCCGATCGACCAGCCGCTGACCTCGCTGCCGATGCCGATCACCTCACCGGCGGCCTCGAGCCCGGCGATGGGATGCGGCGGCCTGGTCGGCACACGCTCGTAGTGCCTGGCGTTGCGCCCAAGGTCGGCGCGGTTCAATCCAGCCGCGCGAGTGCGCAGCAGCAGGTCGCAGGGGCCGGGCGCCAAATCCGGCAGGTCGGCCAGGCGCAGCCGTGACTTTCCATCCGCATTCGCCTCGATCAGCCAGGCTTTCATGGTCCACATTCCCGTTGGAGCGGCCTAATCCCGCGGCCGACGCGGCGCTGCACATCCTCCCGGCAAGCCGAACGCGCCCTGTTCATTCAGCCTTGATCCCGTGCTCACGGATCACGCGGCCATACCTGGCGTACTCCGACTGCACCAGCGCGTTGAACTGCTCCTGGGTGTTGCCGACGGCTTCGAAGCCCAAGTCTTTCATCTGCTTGACGAATTCGGGCGATCGCACCGCGCGCACGATCTCGGCGTTGAGCTTCTGCACCACCTCGGGCGGCGTGCCGGCCGGCGCGAAAAATCCCTGCCAGCCGTCGGTATCGAAACCGGCATACATCTGCGCGATGGTCGGCACCCCCGGCAACACTTCATGGGTACGCGGCCCGCCCAGAGCGATGGCCTTGACGCGGCCGCTGCGGATGTGCGGAATCGAGGCCACCGTTGTGTCGAACGCAAACTGCACGCGGCCGGCCTGCAATTCCTGCATCGCAGGCGCGGCGCCCTTGAAAGGTACGTGCTGCACATCCAGGCCGGCGGAAGACTTGAAGACTTCCATCGCCAGGTGCGGCCCGGAGCCGATGCCGTAGCTGCCGTAGTTGTGTCGCCCCGGGTTCTTCTTCACCTCGTCGATGAATTCCTTGAGTGTGCTGGCGGGAAACGAAGGATGCGCGATCAGAACATAGGAGCCGGCGATGGTCTGGCTCAGGGGTATCAGGTCCTTTTGAATGTCGAAGGCGGGCTTTGTCAGGTGTGGCGTGATCGCGATCGCCACCGAATGGGTTAGCAGGGTGTAGCCGTCGGGCGCTGCCTTGGCCACGAATTCGGCGGCGATGTTGCCGGCCGCACCTGGCTTGGCTTCAAGGATAAAGGCCTGCCCGGTGCTCTGCTGCAGGCGTTGCGCGATGGCGCGCGGCACCAGGTCGCCGGTGGAACCCGGCGGAAACGGCACGATGATCTTCACCGGGCGCGCCGGATACTGCGCCGCAGCCGGCAGCAACAGGCACAGCGCTGCAAGTGCCGCAAGCCGATTGAACCATTTCGTCATTGCTTGCCTCCAGTGCGTCCGCAGCAGGCACGGCAGATTCGCCGCACCATCTGTTCAGCGTGGGCACCGGCCGGCATGCCCATGACCTCGCCGGCCCCTTCCAGCCCGGCGGGCGGACGGCGTGGCTTGGTCGGAATGCGCGCATAGTGCCCGGTGTTGAGCATGAGGTCCGTGCGGTCGATACCCCTGGCGCGCACCTTCAAGAGGAGGCCGCTCGCTCCCGGAACGAGATCGGCGACCTCGCGCCACGCCGAGCGCGCCGCGCCCTCGGTCTTTTCCACCAGCCATGCCTTCATGTCGCCCACTCCCGTCCGGAGATCATCACACGGAGCTTGTCGCCGATCCAGTCAGGCAACAGGCTCGGTTGGTTGTAATGAATCCGTTATTCAATCGCGATTTTCGCTTCGCGGATCGCGCGGCCCCAGCGCTCGATGTCGCCGCGCTGACGCGCGCGCAAATCGTCCGGCGTGCCCGGCATTGGCTCGATGCCGCGATCGAGCAGCGCCTTGCGGCCCTCCGGAGAACCAAGGGCGGCACCGAGTTCACGCGACAGACGTGCGATGATCGGCTGCGGCGTGGCCGCCGGTACGAAGATGCCAAACCACGACAGCGCTTCGAAGCCCTTGAGCCCCGCTTCGTCCAGGGTCGGAACCTCCGGAGCTGCCGACCAGCGTTTCGGCCCCGTGGTGGCGATGGCGCGCAGTTTGCCGGCTGCCACCTGGGCCAGCGCGCCCTGCTGGTCGAACACCATGTCTACGCGACCTCCAAGCACCTCGGTGAGCGCCGGCGCAGCACCCTTGAACGGTACGTGGAGGATGTCGATGCCCGCAGCCCCTTTGAACATCTCTGCAGTGATATGAAACCCCGAGCCGGTGCCCGGCGAGGCGAAGGTGAGCTTCCCCGGACTCGCCTTGGCCAGCGCGATGAGGTCCTTCAGGTTCTGCGCCGGCACGCTGGGGTGCACGACAAGCAGACCCGGCGTGCCGCCGATCAGCCCCACCGGTGCGAAATCGCGCACCGGGTCGTAGGCGAGCTTGAGCCCGCCGGCTACCGGCAGAACGTGGGTCGAGACGTTGGCCAGTGCCAGGGTGTAGCCGTCGGCATCGCTGCGTGCCGCCGCCTCGGTGCCGATGCGCCCGGTTGCGCCGGCGCGGTTGTCGGCCACGACCACGCGTCCCAGCCGCGCGCCAAGGTGCTCGGCGATGATGCGCGCGGCGATGTCCGGGCCACCGCCAGCCGGCCAGGGGACGATCAGGCGAAGTGGGCGCGAAGGAAACTCCTGCGCTGTAGCGAGCGATGCCAGCGTGCAGAGGAGCAAAGAACCTATCATGCGGATGAAGGTGTGATGCATTTGCGTTCTCCTTGCTCCGTTGAGAGCGGCTCAGGCGAGATAGTGCCCGCCGTCCACGTACAGGATGTTGCCGGTGGTGTATGAGTTCTGCATCAGGTAGAGCGCCGCCTGGGCCGCGTCTTCCGGGTGCCCGATACGCCCCACCGGCAGGCCCGCAGCCCATTTGTCGAACATCTCGCGACGCGCGGCGTCCGGCATGTCGGCGAAGCTCGACGAGGCGATGCGCCCCGGCGCCACCGCGTTGACGCGTAGCGGCGCCAAATCCAGCGCCATGCCGCGTACCAGGCCTTCGATCGCCGCCTGCACCGCCGCCAGCACCGCCATCGCCTTGACCGGCTTGCGCGCCGCGCCGCCGCCGAACAGCGTGATCGAGCCGCCCGGCGCGATGTGGGGCGCGGCCAGCTTGGCGCACAGGTACTGCGCCCAGAACTTGTTGTCGAACAGCGCATGCGCATCGGCGCTTGGCTGCTCCAGGAAGCTGGTGTAGCGCTGACGGGTCGCGCCGGGACCGACGGTGACGACCAAGTGGTCGAACGGGGCCTGGGCTGCAAACAACGTGGCCAGTGAAGCTTCGTCGCGCGCATCCACCGGCGCGGCGGTCGCACCCCCGCCGAGTTCGCGCGCGGCGGCGTCGAGCTTGCCGGCGTCTCGGCCCGCGATCACCACCCGCGCGCCGGCCGCTGCCGCAACCTTGGCCACCGCCAGGCCGATGCCGCTGCCGCCGCCGACCACCATCACCTGACTATCCTTGATATCCACGGCTAAACCTTTCAGCCGGTGGCGAGGAACAGCCCGCCGTCCACATAGACTACGTTGCCGGTGGTGAAGCCGTTCTCCATGAGGAACATGGCGGCAGCGGCCGCGTCGTCGGCATATCCGATCCTCTTGACCAGCATCTTCTTGCCCCATTCCTCGTACATGCGCTGCCGTTCGGCTTCCGGATATTCGTCGAACGTGCCGGTCACCATGCGCGCGGGCGCGACCACGTTGATCCGCTTGGGTGCAATGTCGATCGCGATTCCGCGCGCCAGCCCTTCGATGGCGGCGTTCACAGCTCCGTGGGCGGCCATGTTGGCGAGCGGGCGCCGGCTTGCGTTCGAAGAGAACAGCGTGATCGAGCCGTTGGCACTCAGGTGCGGTACGGCCAATTTGGCGATCCGGTACTGGGCCCAGAACTTGTTGGCAAACAACGCTTCGGCATCTTCGGTCGGCTGATCGACGAATCCGCGGTAACGCAGGTTGACGCTTCCCGGCGTCACGGTCGCGATCACGTGATCGAATTCGCCAAGCCTGGCGAAGAACGCCTTGATGGCGCCCTCGTCTCGCGCATCGAGGGTCGCACCTTGCACTCCAGCCCCCAGCTTGGCAAGAGCCGCATCGACGCGTTCCTGAGAACGGCTGGCGATGGTAACGGCGGCACCGGCCGTTGAGGCGCGCCGCGCCAGCGCCAGTCCGACGCCGCTCGACCCGCCGACAATCACTACTTTGCTTGCTTTCAAGGTCACGGCGATCCCTTTTTCAGTTGTCTGCGCGAATATTGTTCTGCCGGATGATGCGACCCCAGTTGTCGATCTGCGCACGCACCATTGCATCGGTCGCCTCGGGCGAGGACGTCGCGGGCTCGGTACCGAGGGCCTGCAAACGGCCAACCAAGTCAGGCATGGCCATGACGCGCGCGATCTCGCTGGAAAGCTGGGCCAGAATCTCGCGCGGGGTGCCGGCAGGTGCCATCAATGCCTGCCAGCCGTCGGTGTCGAAACCGGCAAAGGTTTGGGCGACGGCCGGCACGCCGGGAAGCGCCGGCAGCGGGCGCGGACTGCCGACAGCCAGCGCCTTGAGCTTGCCGGCGCGAACGTGCGGCAGCACCGAGAATACAGGCTCGAACGCGAGCCCGACTTCTCCGGCCAGCAAGGCCTGCAGGCTGGGCGCGGCGCCCTTGTAGGGAATGTGCAGAACCTGCACGCCGGCCAGATTCTTGAGCCACTCCATCGACAGGTGCGGACCGCTGCCGCTGCCTTGCGAGCCGTAGGCGAACTTGCCGGGGGCCGCTTTGGCCGCCGCCAGGAATTCCGCGAGAGTGTTGAATGGCTGGCTGGCCGGCGCCACCAGCACGAACGTACCCAGGCTCAGCAGCGACACACCCGCCAGGTCGCGCGCCACGTCGTAGGAGAGCTTTTGCAGGTTGGGCGAGATGGCAATCCAGGTTCCGGAGAACAGGAGCGTGTACCCGTCCGGCGTGGCTCGCGCCACCAGCTCCGCGCCGATGTGGCCCCCGGCACCCGCGCGGTTCTCGACGACAAAGGGCTGGTTTAAGCGCTCCTGCAGGCGCGACGCTACCAGCCGTCCAACCGTGTCCAGCGTGCCGCCTGGCGGAAAAGGCACCACCATGCGCACGGGGCGTTGCGGGTAGGTGCCTTGCGCCAGGACAGCGGCAGCCATCGGTCCGAACGCCAGCGCCGCGGCAGCCGTCAACAACGACATGACGAGGCGCCGCTTGCCGGGGTCGGTCACGGGATTGGCCCCCTCGACCGGCGCGCTGTCTTTGCCTTTTGTTTCCATCCCTGCTCCCTTCCTTGACATCCGTCTGACATTCAACGCAGCGGCGAGATAGCCAGCGGCCGCAGGAAGCGTCGCGCATGGGCGCGGCTCAGGTCTTGAATCTGCCGCCGTGCGCGCTGCCATGCACGGTCGGCGGCAAGCGCACCCTGCGCACCTTCGCGCGCCGCCATGCCATCCCAATACCACAGGTGCGCCACTTCGCCAGTCATGCCGGTGAACCCACGCATGGCGCACACCAGTCGCGCGCCCGCCGCCGCCATCCGCGGCAGCAGCCGGCGCGCGAACGTCTTCTCGAAGGCGGCGGTATCGCCGGGCTCGGTGAGCGTGATGCATTCCTCGACGACGGCGCGCGACCCGCCCGGGCCGGTCACGGCAAACGGCGCAACCACGCCATGCACCTCGAACAGCCGCACCTCCTGGCGGACGACGCGTCCGCGCGCGCCGGCCTGATACGCGCGCCAGGCCGGATCGGCGTCCCGCCGTGCGCGCATCTCTTCGCGATCGGCGAGGCTGTCGTGCTTCCAGTAGTGCACCACCTGATGCAGGTTGCCGGCCTCGACGCCAAAGTAGCCCGCCAGCGCCAGGCCGTGGCGCAGCGACACTGGCAGACCGTGCAACGCGTAGTTGGCAACATAGTCGCTCACCTGGCCGACGGCGATGTCGTAAGTGCGCGCCTCGACAATCATCAGTCGACCTTGAGGTTGATGCGCCGCGCCAGCCCGCCCCAGCGCTCGGTGGCCTCCCTGAGGGCAGCGGCGAGAGCTTCCGGGGTGCTGCCGACCGGCTCGCTGCCCAGCGCGTCGTAGCGCTCGCGGATCTCCGAGGTCTTGAGCGCGGCGGCGATCTCGGCGGACAGCCGGTCGATTACCGCGCGCGGCGTCGCTGACGGCGCATACACCGCGTGGAACGAGCTGGAATCGTAGCCGGCCACGCCCGCCTCCTCCATGGTCGGC
The DNA here is from genome assembly GCA_040382235.1 of Burkholderiales bacterium. Classification (GTDB taxonomy): domain Bacteria; phylum Pseudomonadota; class Gammaproteobacteria; order Burkholderiales; family JAEUOS01; genus JAEUOS01. The sequence continues at coordinate 58,160 of JBEIFV010000004.1, read as the reverse complement.
AGGTCCGGCGCCTGCGCCAGGCGCCGCTTCGCGCCGGTGGCCAGCATACGCACCTTGCCGGCACGCGCCTGGTTGAGCGCCGCAGCGGTGGAATCGAACATCATCGTCACCTGGCCGCCGATGAGGTCGGTCATCGCCGGCGCGCCGCCCTTGTAGGGCACGTGCACGATGTCGATGCCGGCGAGTTGCTTCAACTGCTCGCCCAGCAGGTGCACCACGCTGCCGATGCCGGGCGAGGCGAAGGTGAGCCTGCCGGGATTGGCTTTCGCGTCCGCAACCAGTTCGCGCACGGTCCTGTAGGGCGATTGCGCAGCCACGATCAGGATGCCCTCGACCCCGGCGATCAGGCTCACCGGCGCGAAGTCCTTCACCGGGTCGAACGCGAGCTTCGGGTAGATGGCCGGGTTGACCGCCATGGTGCCGGTCGGCGACCAGAAGAACGTGTAGCCATCCGGCGCCGCGCGCGCCACATGCTCGGCGCCGATGTTGCCGTTGGCGCCGGCACGGTTGTCGATGACGAATTGCTGGCCCAGGCGCTCGGACAGGCGCTGCAGCAGCGGTCGCGCCAGGTTGTCGGTCGGTCCGCCGGGCGGGAACGGGATCACCACCCGCACTGGCTTGGCGGGCCAGGACTGCGCTGCGACGCGGCCGGCGGCCAGACCGGCACCGGCTGCGGCAACTGCGGCGACGACAATCGTGCGTCTTTCCATGGTCTCTGCAGTGGATGGTCAGTGCGGTCGCGACAAGCCGCGCGTCTGCGCGAAACGCCGCGCGAAGGCCTCGTACTGCGTGGGCTCGCGGCCGAGCATCATCGCCAGGGTGCGCCAGTTGCCGCCCGGCGCGCCGTGGCGGTCGAACTCCTCGAACATGGTGCGAAGGATCGCCATCTCGCGCGGGTCGCGGCCGGCCCAGTGCGGCAGCGCCATGTACTCGTCGAGCGGCATGGCCACGGCGCGGATCGCGCGACCGGTGACCCGCGACCAGATCCCGGCCAACTGATGCCGGGTCAGCGGCGCCTTGGCGCTCGCCATTTCGTAGACCCCGTAGTCCCAGCCCGGTTCGGTGAGCGCGCGCGCCACGCCTTCGGCGTAGTCGTCGAGGTCGAGCCAGGAAACGAGGGAATCGGCCGAGTAGGGAAAGACGAACTCGCCGTCACCGATCATGCGCTCCCAGTTCCAGGCGACGTTCTGCATGTAGTTGGTCGGCTGGAAGATGCGCCACGGCAGACCGCAATGCATGGCCAGTTCCTCGACTTCGCGCTTGTGGTTGTGAAAGCGGATCGCACTGACCTGCGAGTTGACGACGCTATGCAGCGCGATCATGCGCACGCCCGCCGCAAGGGCGGCATCGATGATGTTGCGCCCGTTCGCAACCTCGTCGGGCTTCATGCGCGGCGGGATGTGGAACACCGTCTCGGCGCCCTTGAAGGCGCGGGTGAGCGCCGCGCAATCGGCAAAGGTGGCCAGCGCGGTCTGGTCGGCGCCGGCGTTCCGGCAAGCCTCCGCGGAGGCCTGGCGCGTGACCAGCGCGCGCACCTGCGCGCCGCGCGCCTTGAGCGCGCCGATCACGGCGCGGCCGGTGACGCCGCCGGCGCCCGTGATGGCGATCAAGCGGCGCCCCGCTCGCGCGCCACGCGCGCGACGAAGTCGCGGTACGTCGCAGGCGCCCGCCCCAGGATCATCGCCAGCACGCGGGAATTGCCGCCGGACAAGCCGTGCTTATCGTAATGCGCGTACATGGTGGCGACACGCTCGACCTGGAATGGAGTGCGGGTCTTCGCGCCGATCGGCCGCCACTCGTCGATCGAATAGGCCTCGGCGCGCACCGGCTTGCCGAGCACATGGCCGATGGTGGCGGCCATCTCCTCGCGTGTGAGGTTGTCGCCGCTGCACAATTCGAAGCCGCCGCCGTTCCAGCCCGGCTCGGTCAGCACCTTCGCCGCCACCAGCGCGATGTCCTCGAGGTCGATCAGGCTCATGCGTGCGCGCGTCGAGTAGGGCGCGCGGTAGACGCCGCGCTCGGTGATGTTGTCCCATTCCCAAAGCATGTTCTGCATGTACATGGTCGGCTGCAGGAACGTGTAGGGCACCAGCGAATCGATGATCAGCCCCTCGACGACGCGCTTGTCGCGGTGGTGCAAGAGGGCGTCGACCTGCGCGTGGATCAGGCTGTGGAACACCAGCTGATCGACCTTCTCCGCGCGCGCAGCGGCGATCACGTTCTGCCCGATCGGAATCTCCGCATCGCTCATCACCGGGCAGATGTGATAGACGCGGCTGGCGCCGGCCAGCGCACGGCGCACGTCCTCCGCACTCTTCAGGTTGCCTATGACCACTTCCGACGCGCCGGCCGCTCGCACCTTGTCCGCGGAATCGGCGCGGCTCACCATGGCGCGCGCAGGCACGCCCATCGCCGCCAGCCGCCTCAAGGCGGCGGTGCCGGTCTGACCTGCGGCGCCGAGGATGACGATCATCCGGCCGCCTTTGCGTACGGGTCCCGTCCGGAGGCATGGTCTGCATCAATCACCTCCTGTGGCACGAAAATGCCCTTGTTGGGATCGACGACGTTGTCGTAGATCACCATCACCATGCCGGGCTCACCCTTCTCACCCTGCTGCTCGACGCGGCGCCATAGCATCGGCGGCACCGAAAACGTGTCGTACGGTCCGAGTTCGACGAACTCTTCCGGATTCTTGTTGAAGTAGATGCGGTAGCGCCCCTTGAGCGGCATGAATATCTCGCGATATTCGTGCGCGTGGATCACCGGCGAGTTACCCGCCTTCGACTCGATGAAGGCGATGTGAAAACTGTGGGGCGTGGCAATGCCGGCCGGCGCCGCTTTGTTATCGGTCGAGATCACGTACTTGATCGGCAGGCGCTTGGTGGGGTCTTCCTTGTCGACGAAGGCATTCGGATCGACCAGCAGGTCGCGGAAGAAGGCAACGTTCTTCATCACTTCGGCAGTGGGCATCTCGATGCCGGGGCCGGCGACGCGCGTGTAGTGGGTGGTGCCGACGGACGCGGTCTGGTTCATGGTGAGGTCCTTTCAGGCAAGGCACGCGGCGACGATGCGGTTGTATTCGTCGCCGCACAGGATGTAGGGGTAGTGGCTGCCGCCGGCGATATTGAAATAGCCGGCACCGGCATATCTTTCACGTACCGCCGCCCGCACAGCGGGCGGAATCACGGGATCGTTGTCGCAGTCGATCACAGCGATATTGCCCGGCGGAATCGTCAATGGCGGTACCGGCTGGGCCAGCTGCACCGCCAGCATGCGCGCCTGCAGGTTGGCCGCACTCTGCTTCTCGCCGATCAGGTCGAGTTGCACGCGCTTGAGTTCGCTGTCAGGCGCGGCGCGTACCCGACCGAGCGCTTGCTCCTTGAGCGTGTCGGCCGGCGTGTCGCGCGCGGCGGCCAGCTTTTCCGGCGCCTGCACCGGCCCGGGGTCGACAAAGGTGCAGGCGAGAATCAGTTTCTCGACCCGCTCTGGATGGCGCGCGGCGAACAATTGCGCCACGTAACCGCCCAGCGAGGTGCCCGCGAGGCTTGCGCGCGCGATTCCCAGTGAGTCGAGAAAGGCCGCCAGGCCGTCGGCGAGCACTGCGCCATCGGTCCGCGCCGGGTAAGTGACCGCCACCACGCGGCAGCGATCGGCCAGCGCGAACTGCTTGAAAAAGACCTCGGCCGTGCCCTGCGCACCGGGCAACAGCACCAGGCAGGGGCCGCTGCCGGCGGCAACCCACGACCACTCGACCCCGTCCACGGTGCTGGTGCGAACGGCATGCTGCCGGCGAAATTCGGCGAGTGTCATGGGTCTCCTGCAATTGGTTTTGGTATGGCCGTGGATTGTAGGAAGCGCCCCACTCTTTAGCTATCGCCGTGCATGTATAGTTGTCATTGCATATACAGATAATGCGAAGACATGCCGCGCGCCGACCTGCCCGACCTGCAACTCCTGGCCGCCCTGGACGTTCTGGTGGCCGAGGGCCACGTCTCGCGCGCGGCCGAGCGCCTGGGCCTGTCGCAGCCGGCCATGAGCGGGCTGCTCGCGCGCCTGCGCAAGACCTTCGACGACCCGCTGCTGTTGCGCACCGCGCGCGGCATGGTGCCGACGTCGCGCGCGCTCGAAATCGCCGGCCAGGCGCGTGCCCTGCTGGAAAAGGCGCATGCGCTGATGGAAACGGCGCGGCCGTTTGAACCGGTCAAGGCCGAGCGCACCTTTCGCATCATCGCCACCGACTACGTGCTGATGGTGGTGCTGCCGCCGATCCAGGCGCTGCTCGAAGCACAGGCGCCGGGAATCGGCATCGACGCGCGGCCGCCCAACCCGAAACGCGTACTCGAACTCCTTGGCTCGGGCCAGATCGACCTCGGCATCGGCTACCTGCTGGAGCCGCCCAGGGGTTTGCGCACACGCCTCTTGTTCCGCGAGCCGTCGGTATGCATCGCGCGCCGCGGCCACCCGACGGTGCGCGGCAAGCTGACCTTGGCGCAGTACCAGGCTGCCGACCACGTGCGCATCAGCCCGGCCGGTGCCGGGAACTACGCCCGCATGGTGGAGGCGGCCCTGATCGACCTGCGCATCCGCCGCTCGGGCGAACTGGCAGTGCCCAACTTCCTGGTGGCGCCGGCCATCGTCGCCAGGAGCAACCTGCTGGCCACCGTGCCGCAACGCGTGGCGAAGAGCTTCGCCGCGTCGCTGCCGTTGCAGGTGCTGGAACCGCCAGTACCGCTACCGGTGCTGGAAGTCTCAATCTACTGGCACGAGCGGGCCCACAAGGACCCGCTGCATCGCTGGATGCGCAATCTGGTGATCGAAGCGACGCGCGGCGTGTGAACCACTGACGCATTCACGGCATGATCTCGCCGCCGTTGGGGTGCAGCAACTGCCCGCAAAAGTAACGCGCATCATCGGACGCCAGGAACACGAAGGCCGGCGTCATGTCTTCCGGCAGCCCCAGGCGCTTCAAGGGCAGGCTGGCGGCATGCGCCGCCTTGACTTCATCCGGCAAGGGGTCAAAGCCGGTATCGACCAAGCCTGGCGCCACGCCGTTGACCAGCACGCCGTGGGGCGCCATTTCCTTGGCCAGTGCGCGGGTAAAGGCGATCAGGCCGCCTTTGGCTGCCGAGTAGGCGGTGTAATTTTCGCGCCCGATGTAGCCCAGTTGCGAGCACAGATTGATGATCCTGCCGGATTTGCGCGCCATCATGTGGCGCGCCGCGGCGCGCGAGCACAGGAAGCCGCCGCGCAGATGCACCGACATCATGTTGCCCCAGTCGCCCACACTCATCTCGACGATCGGTTGCGGGCGCTGGATGCCGGCGTTGTTGACCAGGATATCGAGATGACCGAAGGCGGCAATCACCTGCGCGAAAGCGGCTTCGACCTGCGCCTCGTTGGTGACGTCGCATTTGAGCGCCAGCGCTCGCGCGCCGCGCCCTTCGATCTCGGGCACCAGGCTTTTGGCTTCATCCTCGCGCGCAATGTAGAAAATCGCCACATCCGCGCCCTCATCCGCATAGGCCAGCGCCACCGCGCGCCCGATGCCGGTGTTGCCCCCGGTAATGAGCGCAGTGCGCCCGGCCAGACGTTTCGAACTCATGCCACCTCCCTGAAAAGACGCCCCCAGCCAGTCACCCGCTTGGGGTCGACGCCGGCCAGCTTGAGGCACTTCCAAACCGCAGTTGAAATGCTGTCGTAGATCGGAATGCCGATCTCGCGCTCCAGTTGCTCCACCAGGGGCGCGGCCTTCAGGTTGGTGCACAGGGGAATGATGGCCTGCGGCTTCGCCTTCGCCACTTCACGCACCATCGCCACGATCTCCTCCTCGGTCACTTCCGAAAACGAAAAATTGTGCGACAGCCCCAGATGGCGCTCGGCCACCACGTTGAAGCCGGCGCGCGCATAGTTGGCGTCGATGCGCGCCTGCACATCGTCAGTGTAGGGCGTGACGAAGGCGATATCGCGCGCGCCGGTGGCCTTGAGGATCTCGTTGATCGCCAGCACCGATGTGCCCGCCGGAATGCCGGTGCGCTCGGTGATGCGCTGGCACAGCTTTTCGTCGCTGTCGAAACCGAGCCAGGACGACGAAGTGCCGTTCCAGGCAATCGAATGCAGTTCCGCATCGGCCAGCAGTTCGGCGGCGGCCAGGATGTTGCTGTCGTCGAACTGCTTCAAGGCGGTGTCATTCAGCGCGATCTGCGTCACGCGAAAGCGGCCGAAGTGTGCGCTGGCATCAGGCAGGCCCGCCAGCATCATGGTGGTGATCGGCTCCAGCGCGGTGTTGGACGAGGGCGTGAGCATGCCGATCAGGGTGCGTTTGCGGTTCATCGAGGCTTTCGGTTCAAGTGGTCATTGTTCAGTGCAGGGGGCATGCCTGAAGCATCAAGCGCCAAGCGCATCGGCCAAGTCAAATTCCGTCGCTGCCTTGCCTTGCATGTCGAGGCCGGCCTCGACCTCGTTCAGGTGCGCCAGCATCAGGCGCGCAGCGCGTGCGCCCTCACCCGCCACGATCGCCGCGACGATCGCCACATGGTCGTTGCCGCGGCAGGCCGGCAAGTCGGGGCTCTCGTACAGGTAGATGATCAGGCTGGTCAGGGTTTCCATCTCGCGCAGCATGCGCAGCATCAGCGTGTTGCCGGCCAGGTCGGCCAATAGCAGGTGGAATTCGCCGGTCAGGCGAATCAGGGCGCGCTGATCGGCGTGCGCGAAGGCGTCGGCCTCCTTTTGCAGATGACTGTTCAGGCTTGATTCAATGGCACGGTCGGCGCGCGCCGCGAGCGTCTGCACGATCGCCGGTTCGAGCAGGCGCCGCACCTCGAACACCTCGCGCGCCTGTTGCGCGGTGGGCTCGCTTACAAACGCGCCGCGATTGGCGTGCAGCGTGACGATGCCCTCATGGGCCAGGCGCGTCAGTACCGACCGTATGCGCGCCCGGTTGACACCGAAAATGCCGGCCAGGCGCTCTTCGACAAGCTTGGTGCCGGGCGGCAGCCGGCGCTCCACCACCGCCCGCATGATGCGTTCGACCATCTCGTCCTGTGTGGGAGGCTGTGCGGCGGCGGGGTTGGATCTCATGGCGGGCGATTGTAATGCGCGTTGCTGCTGCGCAAGCACGGACGCCGCGCGCGAGCCGGCACATCGAGCAGAGGCAGCAGGGGCATGGAGGAAGCCTGCTGGCGCGCACCAAAACGGCTCATTAAAGACCGAGAATGCACTTAAATAGTGTACAAAATATTTATCAATTTGTTGACAATTTTTTTAATCGTCGTATACATTCAGCCTGAGAACGGTTTGAAACAGGTTTCAGGCACGTTTCCCGCATGGGCATTTGCTCGCCCCTTTTAGGCGCCGCGCCACGACATGAAACTGCTCCTCATCAACGGCAATCGCACCGACGCGGTCACCCAGGCGGTGGCAGCCGAAGCGCGCGCGGTCGCCGCGCCGGGTACCGAAATCACAGCGCTGTCGGCCGGATTCGGCGCCAACATCGTGTTCTCGCATGCCGAAAACACCGTCGCCGGGCATGCCGTGCTCGACTGCGTGGCGCGCAACTACGCCGGCTACGATGCCGTCGTGCTGGCGATCTCGTTTGATTCCGCCTTGGCCGGTGCGCGCGAGTTGCTGCCGATTCCGGTGCTGGGCATCACCGAGAGCGCCCTTCTCACCGCCTGCCAGCTGGGCCGGCGCATCGGCGTGGTCACCGTCGGTCAGGTGTCGACCGGCCTGTATCGCGAGGTATTCGAGAAGAGCGGCGTGATGGCGCGCATCGCCGCAATCGGCACGGTCGACCTGGCTACCGCCGGCGAATACCTGTCGCCGCAGGAATTCGACGCCCGCGTGGTCGCGGAAAGCCGGCGCCTGATCGCCCACGACAGCGTCGATGTGGTAGTGGCCTGCGGCGCGGCGCTGGCCGGCGTGGCGCGCCGTGCGCGCGACGCCCTGGAGGTGCCGCTGGTCGATGGCATCGGCGCCGCGGTGCGCCAGGCCGAGGCCCTGGTGCGCGGCGGCTATCGCCTGCGGCCACGGCCGCCCGCACCACGCGCCACCATGGCCGGCGTGTCGCCGGAACTCGCGGCGCTGTTCGCGCGCGACTGACGAAGCCCCGCATGGCGCGCACCCTGATTCGCCAGGCGCGTGTGCTCACCCTGGATGACGACGGCCGCGAATATGCCACCGCCGACATCCTGATCGAGGGAGTGCGCATCGCCGCGCTCGGGCCCAACCTCGCGGCCGGCGCCGTCGACCGCGTGATCCAGGCGCACGGCAAACTGGCGATGCCGGGCCTCATCAACGGCCACTTTCATTCGCCCGGCAACATGATGTGCGGTGCGCTGACCGACATGCCGCTGGAACTTTTCATGCTGTTCGAGGTACCGCCGGGCGGCGAAGGCCAGGTCGGTGCGCGCATGGCCTATGCGCAAACCCTGCTGGGCGCCGTCGAGATGCTCAAGGCCGGCATCACCGCGGTGCATGACGACCCCTATCACAACCCCGAACCCAGCCCCGAAGGCATTGACGCGATCATGCAGGCCTATGCCGATTCCGGCATGCGCGCCACCGTCTCGATCAACCATCCGAACAAGGTGGAGCACGAGAAATACCCGTTCCTCAAGGATCTGCTGCCGGCGACCACCCTGCAGCGCATGGACGCCGCACGGCGCTGGAGCGCCACCGAGATCGGCACGCTGTACCAGTGGTTTCTTGAACGCTGGCACGGCGCCGCCGACGGTCGGCTGCGGGTGGCGGTATCCAATTCGGCGCCGCAACGGGTCACCGACGACTACTTCGCCACGCTCAGCGAATTCAGCCGCACGCACGACCTGCCGTTCAACATCCACCTGCTTGAAACGCGCCTGCAGCGGGTATTCGGCCAGGAGGTATGGGGCAAATCGCTGGTGCGCCAGGTCCACGATCTCGGCTTTCTCGACGAGCGCATGCTGGCCATCCACGCCATCTGGATCGACCGTGTCGACATGGAACTCCTGGCCGCCGCCGGCTGCACGGTGGCGCACAACCCGGTATGCAACCTGAAACTGGGCAGCGGCGTGATGCCGTTTCGCCGCTTGCGCCAACATGGCATACCGATTGCATTAGGCACTGATGAACGCAACACCGACGACACCACCAATGTGTGGGGGGCGATGAAAACCGCAGGCCTGATCCACAAGATTGCCGAGCCCGACTACCGCGACTGGCCCACAGCCGCCGAAGTGCTGGCCTGCGCCACCCGTGGCGGCGCGCGCGGCATGCGCCTGGAAGGCGAGATCGGCCAGCTCAAGGCCGGCGCCGCGGCCGACCTGATCTTAGTCGACCTCGACACGCTGCCGTTCACCCCGCTCAACGACTTGCAGCGCCAATTGGTGTTTTGCGAGAACGGCAATTCGGTGCGCCTGACCATGGTGGCCGGTGAAGTGGTAGTCGAAGACGGCCGTGTGTTGAGTGTGGACGAAACAGCGCTCAAGGCCGAAGTGCGCGAGCTGGCGGTCGAATTCGCCGACAGCCTGGCCGCCACCGCGCACGCCGCCGCCTTGCTCGAACCCCACTATCGCGCCATGCTAATGCGCGCGCTGCAAGTCGATGTCGGCATGGAACGCCGCGCCGGTCCGATGCATCCATGAAAGCCGCGCCGATGCTCGCCAGCCACGGACGCTTCGACTATTCGGCCATCACCGAGCGGCCCGGCTTTACCTGGCCTGAGGGCAAGCGCCTGGCAATCTATGTGGCGCTCAATCTCGAGGCTTACGCGTTTGGTGAAGGCCTGATCGAAGAAATCGCAACACCGGGGCCGGGGCCGGCACCGGATGTGATGAACTGGTCGTGGCTGGAATATGGCAACCGCGTCGGCGGCTGGCGCCTGCAGCGCATGTTCGCCGAGCTGGGCCTGCCCTGCACCCTCCTGGTCAATGCCGAGGTATATCGCCACTGCCCGCAACTACCGCACGCATTCGCCTCGATCGGTGCCGAGATCGCGGCGCATGGCCGCACCAATTCGGAGCGCCAGGGCAATCTGCCGGCCGACGAAGAGGCCGCGCTGATTGCGCAGGCCACCAGTGCAATCGAGGCCGGGGCGGGTCGCCGCCCGCAAGGCTGGCTCGGGCCCTGGATTTCCGAGAGTACGCGAACCCCCGACCTGCTGCAGGAAGCCGGCTACCGCTATGTGCTCGACTGGTGCTGCGACGACCAGCCGTTCTGGCTCAAGACCCGCGCCGGGCGCCTGTTGGCCGTGCCTTACCCGCAGGAACTCAACGACAGCAATACCGTAATCGGGCGGCGCGTCAACCCGGACGACTTCGCCGACATGATCGTCGACAACTTCGGCGAAATGCGCCGCCAGGCGGCCGACGAACCGCTGGTGATGGGCGTCTCGCTGCACGCGCATTGCGCCGGCCAGCCGTTTCGCCTGAAGCATTTCCGCCGCGCGCTGTCGGTGATTTCCGCGGCATTTCCGGACGTCTGGGTCACCACCGCCGGCACCATCGCCGAGCATTTCATAGTCGCCGACGGCGCACATGGGCACGCGCCACACCACCAGGGTTCGTAAAGCAGTTGTCTCGCAATTCCACATAAGGGCAATCTCATGCAGGTTATCAATCTTGGCCGTAGGGAACTGCTCCCGCTGGTGCAGCCGGCCGACATGAAAACCGGCCGCTACCGCATCGATGTGCATGTCGGTGACCACTGCAAGAAAGCCGGCGCCAAGCTGCCCGGCGGCTACCACACGCGCCTGACGATGGAATTCGACATCTACGACGCCAGGCAACCGCATCACCTGCCGTTCCAGATCACGCCGTGGACCCAGTCGTCCTCGGTGCTTCCCGGCTGAATTCAACCAAGCTCTCTTCATTTACGAGGAATCAACCATGTTTAACTCCCGCAAAACACTCGCAACCGCCACTCTCGCCGCCCTGGCCTTCGCCCCCTTGAGTGCGGGCGCACAAGACAAGGTGCGCCTGGCCGGCAACTTCGAAATCGCCCACTCCTCGTCGATCGCCATGGAGCAGGTGTTCAAGCCCGAGCTTGCCAGGCTCACCAAGAACGCGCTGCAGGTCGACCTGTTCCCTGCCATGCAGCTGGGCGGTGCCAAGGAAAACGTCGACGCCGTGCGCGCCGGCTCGCTGCTCATGACCTGGACCGGCGCGGCCTACATGTCGCGCATCGTGACCGAACTGGAAGCGGTGAGCCTGCCGTTCCTGTTTCCCAATCGCGAAGTCGCGTTCAAGGTGCTGGACGGCAACATCGGCAAATTGCTCGACCAGAAAATGGCCGACAAGAATTTCATGGTGCTGGGCTGGATGGAGCTCGGTTCGCGCAACATCACCAACAGCAAGCGGCCGATCAAGACCATGGAAGACCTGAAGGGCCTGAAAATCCGCCTGCAGCCCAACGAAACGCACCTGGCCACCTTCCGCTCGATGGGCGCCAATGCGGTGGCGATGGATGTCAAGGAGCTGTATTCGGCGATGGAACAGAAGGTGCTCGACGGCCAGGAGAACCCGTTCCCGATCATCCGCGCCGGACGCTACAACGAGGTACAGAAGTACCTGTCCAACAGCGGGCATTTCTTCGACTTCATCCTGATCCTGGCCAACAAGAAATCCTTCGAAGCCCTGAAGCCGGAGTACCAGAAGGCGATTCGCGACGCAATGAACACCGCCGTGGCAAGCCAGCGCGCGGCGGCTGCCAAGCAGGATGCCGAAGCGTTTGACGAGCTGAAGAAAAAGATGGAGTACACCGAGATCACGCCGGCCGTGCGCGAAGCCATGCGCAAGGCTTCCGCCGGCGTGGTGGATGAAGTGAAGAAGCGCGCCGGCGGCCCGCTGGTCGACAGCGTGCTGGCCGAGGTGGCGAAGATGAAGTAGGCGCAAGCGGCAGCGACCACACCGCCACCAAACCGGGGAACACCCATGTTCAAGAAACTGCTGGACGGCTTCGACCGGCTGGTGTGCTGGGCCATCATGCTGGCGATGGCCCTGATGGTAGCGGTAGTGTCGGTGCAGGTGCTGCTGCGCTATGGCTTCAATTCCTCGCTCGACTGGGCCGACGACATAGGCCGCTTGCTTTTTGTCACCTCGGTGTTCCTGGCGGTGCCGATCGGCATCCGCCACCACGCCCACATCAGCATCGAGCTCCTGGTGGCCCGCTTGCCGGCGACGGTGCAGGCCGGCCTGGCGCGTTTTGTGGCCCTGTTGTCGGCCGGCATGATGGCGCTCATCGCCTGGTACACCGTGCGGGTGGCGGCCGAGCAGTGGAGCGAGATGATGCCCACGCTTGCCATGTCCACCGCCTGGTTCATGGTGCCGGTCGCTTTCGGCACCGCCCACAGCGCGCTGCATTTGCTTTACATCGTCGCTGCCGGTCCGTCGGCACGCGCCGATCTGGCCGCGGAATAGGGAGCGCGCCATGTCGATCGGCATCTTTATCGGCTTCCTTCTGCTGGGCTTGATCGGCATGCCGATCGCGTTTTCGCTTGGCTTCGCGGCGATGGTGGCGCTGGCTTTCTCGCCCGATGGCTTCGCCATCATTCCGCAGCGCATGATGCATGCGGTCAATTCGTTCCCGCTGATGTCGATCCCGTTCTTCATCCTGGCCGGCGAACTGATGGTCAAGGCCGGCATCGTCGAGCGCCTGATCGAGCTGGCCAACGCGGTGGTGGGCCGCGTGCGCGGCGGCCTGGCGCACGTGACCATGCTGTCGGGCGCCGGCCTGGCCACGGTGTCGGGTGCGGCGGTGTCGGACGCCAGTGCGCTGTCGACCATTCTCGGGCCTTCGCTCACCAAGGCCTATGACAAGCCGTTCGCCTCGGCGATCGTCGCCGCCGCCGGCAACCTCGGGCCGATCATTCCGCCGTCAGGGGCGATGATCGTCTATGCTTTCATGGCCGGGCCCTCGGTCTCGGTGGGCGGCATGTTCATGGCCGGCGTGATTCCCGGCCTCATCATCACCGCCGGCTTCATGTTGATCAGCACCTGGTATGTCAACAAGCGCGGCTATCCGGCCACCGGTGAAGCCTTCAGCTTCGCCAACGTTTTCGCACAACTGCGCCGCTCGATCATCATTTTCATGATGCCGGTGGTGGTGATCGGCGGCATCGTCGGCGGCGCCTTCACCGCCACTGAAGGCTCGGCGATCGCCGTCGTGTATGCGCTGGCGGTCGGCTTTTTCATCACCCGCCGCCTCAAGGTCGCCGACCTGCCGGGCATATTGTTGCGCTCGGCCATCACCACCGCGATGGTCGGCGCGCTGATCGCCTTCGCCTCGGTGGTGACCTACCTGCTGACCATCGACCTCTTGCCGATGAAGGTCGCGGCGCTGGTGAAATCGATCACCACCAGCCCCTTAGGCTACATGGCGCTGGTGGCGGTGGTGCTGTTCGTGGTGGGCATGTTCCTCGAATCGAATGCCGCCTACATCATGCTGGTGCCGCTGCTGCATCCGATCGCCCTGTCTTACGGCATCGACCCCTTGCACTTCGGCTTCCTGTTCGTGTTGAACCTGGTGATCGGCATGCTCACGCCGCCCGTGGGCGTGGTGCTGTTCGTGGTGTGCAGCATCAACAAGATATCGATGCGCGAGATCGTGGTCGCGCTGTGGCCCTTCATCACCCTGATGTACGGCGTGTTGTTCCTGTGCATGCTGTTTCCGCCGATCGTTACCTCGTTGCCGCGCTTGCTGGGCTATGGCGCCGGATGAACGTGCACCGCATCGGCATGATCCTGCCGTCCTCCAACACCGTGGTCGAGCCGGTGTGTATCGCGATGGCCGCGCGCCTGCCTGCGGTGCAGGTGCATTTCGCGCGCTTCGCACTGACCGCGGTGAAAGTCGACAATCCGGCCGCCGCCTACTACGACTCCGGTGCCCTGCTCGGTGCGGCGAAGCTGCTGGCGGATGCCCGTTGCGAGGTGATCTGCTGGAACGGCAGCGCCGGCGGATTGGTAGGCTTCGGGCGCGATCGCCAGTTGTGCGACGAGATTCGCGCCGCCACCGGCATCAACGCCACCACCTCGACCCTGGCGCTGGCCGATGAGTTCACTCGCAGCGGCGTCAAGCGCTACGCGATGGTGACCTTGAACCCGCCGGACATGAACCAGACCATTCACGCGACGTTCGCCGCCGCCGGCTTCGAGTGCGTGGCCGATACCCATCGGGATGACATCGCCGACAACTTCGCCATGGCACAGGTCGCCCCGGAAGAAATCGCCACGATGGCGGTCCGCTGTGTGAAAAGCAGCCCGGTGCGGCCCGACGCCCTGATCATTTACGGCACCAATACGCGCGGCGCCAGCGTTGCCGCGGGCTTGCAGGCACAGCTAGGCTTGCCGGTCCATGATTCGGTCGCCTGGGGCATGGCGGGTGCCCTGCGCATGCTCGCGATCGATCCGGCGCCCGCGCTTGCCTGAGCGCTTTTTGCACAACCGAAAGGAATCACCATGACCATCCCCCGCAAGCTGCCGCGCAGTAGCGCATTCACCTTCAAGGCCGCCGCCGCGGTCGAGACCGTGGTGTCGAGCGTCGAAGGCGCGTCCATGCAAGGCGTACTGGCGGTGGCCCCGCTGGTGTGCGGCGACGAGAGTTCGATGACCCGCTGGACCCGCAAGAAAGGCCTGATCGACCCGCTGCATCAGCACGACGACCATGAATCGGTGGCGATCCTGCTCTCCGGCAAGCTACGCATGGTGATCGACGGTGTCGAGACGATTCTGGGGCCCGGCGATTCCTGGGTGCACCCGCGCGGTGTGCCACACTACAGCGAAGCGCTCGAAGATTGCGTGCAGATCGAAGTCAAATCACCCCCCATCCGCACCTGGCGCCTGCCCGGTGACCCCGCCTGACAGCACCCACGATTTTCGTATCACCCTCAACCGCTTTTCAACCCAGGAGTCAACCCGATGAAACTGCAGCACCTCACTCGAGCGGCACTATGCAGCGCCGCCATTGCCACCGCGTTCGCTGTCGCCCCGGTCACCGCACAAGAAAAAATCAAGCTGCGCGTGATGGGCATGCCGCTTTCCACCGGCCTGATCCAGAAAAACAAGGAGCTGCCCTTTTTCACCGACCTGGCGAAGAAAACCGGCCTGCCGCTGGACGTCGACTACAAGCCGCTGGACTCCACCGGCGTCAAGGAGTTCGAGCAGCTGCGGGTGATGAAGACCGGCATCTATGACGTCGTCGGCCTGCGCATGGGTCAGGTCTCGCGCGACGAGCCGATGATCCTGGGCCTGGACATGGTGGGGCTCAACACCGACTACAAAACCGCGAAGAAGGTGGTCAGTGCCTACCAGAGCTATGTCGATCTGCGCCTGCAGGAACAATTCAACCTGAAGTTGCTGGCGGTGTGGCCCTTCGGCCCGCAGGTGATTTTCTGCACCAAGCCGATCAAGGACTTGTCGAGCTTGAAGGGCATGAAGATCCGCATTCTCGATGGCGTGATGGCCAAATTCATGGAACGCGTCGGCGGCACGCCGGTGACGATGGCGTTTGGTGAGGTGGCGCAGGGCCTCAAACTGGGCACCATCGACTGCGCCGTGACCGGTCCCTCCTCGGCCAATTCGGCCGGCTGGCCCGAGACCGCGACCCATGTCTATGCCCTGGGCCTGCAGGTGGCGGTGCAAGGCTATGCGATCAACATGACCTCGTGGAAGAAGATGTCGGGCGAGCAGCAGATCAAGCTGCGCGGCGCCATCGAAGGCTTGTCCGACGACATCTGGAAGTATTCGGAGGAACTGTGGACCGACGCCATGCGCTGCAACGCCGGCCAGGACCCCTGCACCACCGGCAAGAAGTTCAAGCTGGTAACAGTCAAGCCGATTCCGAAAGATATCGAGTTTGTGCAGAACGCGGTGCGCGACATCTCCTTCCCGGCCTGGGCGGAAGCCTGTGACAAGGTCAATCCTGGCTGCTCTGCATCCTGGAAGAAAACGGTGGGCCCGATCATCGGCATGAAGTAAGCATTGAGTAGGCAATGGCTTTACCGGGGCCGGCGCAAACCCGCCGGCCCCACTGCTGGAAAAGTGGAGCCCGCATGAAAACTCTCGAAAAAGTCGCCGCCACGCTGTTTGGCGTGGTGTTCGTTTTGCTGTCGTTCGCGGTCGCCGTCGAGACCACGATGCGAAAAGTATTCAACGTTTCGCTACAGGGCGTGGACGAACTGGGCGGCTACGCGCTTGCGGTCGGCGCCTCGCTGGCATTTACCCTGGCGCTGGTATCGCGCGCCCACATTCGCATCGACCTGATTCACGACCGCCTGCCGCAGGGGCCGCGCGTCGTGCTTAACGTGCTGGCCATGCTGACCATCACCGCCACCGCCCTGTTGTACCTGGCAATGGCCTTCTACAGCCTGCGCGACTCGATCGCCTTGAACAGCACCGCGCAAACGCCATGGGCGACGCCGATCAAGTATCCACAAATGGTGTGGTTCGCCTGCCTGGCCTTGTTTGCCGCAGTCGCCAGCGGTTACGCCATCCGGGTGTTGTGGCTGGTCTTCACCGGGCGCGGCGAGATCCTGGTGCGCGACTATTCGCCGCGCGGCGCCAAGGAGGAACTGAAAGAGGAACTGGACGACGCCAAGGCGCGCGGGGTGGATGTCGCCGCATTGCCGGGAGAATCCAAATGAGCATGGTCGCGATCGGCCTCGTCAGTTTTTTCGCGATGGTGTTTTTCATGCTGTTGGGCATGCCGATCGCAACGGTGATGCTGCTGCTGGCGGTGGTGGGCGGCATGGCGGCGTTTGGCGAAGCCTTCCTGATTTCCGGCGCCTCGGTGCTGTGGGGCACCATGAGCGAGAACGGACTGACCTCGATTCCGCTCTTCGTGCTGTTGGGCGAACTGCTGCTGCGCAGCGGCATGGCCGATCGCATGTACCAGGCCTTCGCCGCCTGGCTCGGGCGACTGCCGGGTGGCCTCTTGCATACCAACATCGGCTGCTGCGCGCTGTTCGCGGCCACCTCCGGTTCATCGGTGGCGACCGCTGCCACCATTGGCACAGTGGCACTGCCCTCGCTGCAGCGCCACGGCTACCCGATGAGCGCGTCACTCGGCAGCCTGGCCGCCGGTGGCACCCTGGGCATCCTGATTCCGCCCTCGGTCAACATGATCATCTATGGCTCGATGACCAACAATTCGGTGGGCAAGCTGTTCATCGCCGGCATCATTCCCGGCCTGTTGCTCACCGGCTGCTTCATGCTCTACATCTACATCATGGCCAAGACCACCGGGCTTAATGTGGTGCACGATCCGGTGCCGCTCAAGGAGCGCTTGCGCCTCCTGGTCAACATCACCCAGCCGGTGGTGATATTCGCCATTGTCATGGGCAGCCTGTATGCGGGCATCGCCACAGCCACCGAATCGGCTGCGCTGGGGGTGGTGGTGGCGCTGGCGTTTATCGGCTTTTCCGGCAAGCTCACAATCACGCTGTTGCAGGGCTGCTTCCTGTCGTCCGCGCGCACCACCGGCATGATCCTCTTGATCACCACCGCCGCCTTCGTGCTCAACCTGGCCTTGAGCCTGACCGGCATCGGCGAGGCGCTGACCAAGTGGGTCACCAGCTTCGGCCTGTCAAAAACCGCGCTGCTGCTCGCGCTGATCCTGTTCTACCTGCTGCTGGGCATGTTCATGGACACCCTCTCGATGATGGTGGCAACCATACCGCTTACCTATCCGATCGTCACCTCGGTGGGTGTGGATCCGATCTGGTTCGGCATCTTCATCATCATCATGTGCGAGCTGGGGCTGATCACCCCGCCGGTGGGCATGAACCTCTTCGTGGTGCAGGGGATTCGGCCGGACAAGGGCAGCGTCGGCGACGTGATCCGCGGCGCCTTGCCCTACGCGGTGATCATGATCCTCTTCACCTTCCTGATCATGGCGTTTCCGCAGATCGTGACGTTTTTGCCGGAGAATATGTAGGTTTGCGGGCAGAGTGATCAGATACCTGCCGGGCGGGACCAAGCGCGCTCGCGTTGGCTTCGACCATCGGTTGCGCAATCGACAGGCTTTACGAGCCGGCCGTCGCCCCGGATGTCGCGCCAGGCGTCAGCTTCAATGCCACCTTCGCATCTGGACGCCGAGCGAAATTTCGCTTTGCTACAAAGCTAATGTGCTGATCATCTGCTTTGTCGTGGTGGTCATAGGCGGGCTTGGTTCGGTCAAGGGCGCGCTGATCGCCTCCCTGCTGATCGGCCTGGTCGACACTTTCGGCAAGGTGCTGCATCTTGAGGTCGGCGGTCTCAAGTTGTTGCCCGAGTTGTCCAGCATGACCGTGTACGTGCTGATGGCCGGCATCCTGCTGTGGCGGCCCCAGGGCCTGGTCGGGGAAAAGCTGTGAACGCAGGCCACCACCAGGGATACGCGGGCCTTGCGGCACTCGCCACGGTGGTGGTCGTGCTGGCGCTGGTGCCGCTGCTGGCGGAAAAATTTTATGTACAGTTTTTCGCCAAGATCCTGATCATGGGCATCCTCGCGATGAGCCTGGATTTGCTGCTTGGCTACACCGGGCTGGTCTCGTTCGGCCATGCGGCATTCTACGGTGTGGCGGGGTATGCGCTGGCGCTTGTGACGCCGCGATACCATGCGGCGAATTTCTGGACCTCGCTGCCGCTGGCCATCGCGGTGAGCGGCCTCACCGCGCTTGCCATAGGCTTTCTCGCGGTACGCATGCACGGCATTTACTTCATCATGGTGACGCTGGCCTTTGCGCAGATGCTTTACTTCCTGTTCTACGACACCAAGCTCGCCGGCGGCAACGATGGCATTTTCATTGACCTGCGCCCGGTCGCAAAAATCGGCGACTGGCAGCCTTTCAACCTCGACAACTTCGCCCACGTCTACTACCTGGCGCTGGTGCTGTTCGTCGCCGTTTATCTGCTGCTGCGCACGGTGCTTGCATCGCCCTTCGGCCGCGTGCTTGCCGGCATCAAGGCCAATGAGCACCGCATGAAGTCGCTTGGCTACGCCACGTTCCGCTACAAGCTTGTCTGCTTTTTACTGGCGGGCGCAACGGCCGGTGTCGCCGGCTACCTTTCGGCGCTGCAGTTCGGCGTGGTCAACCCCGAGATGATGGGCTGGCATTTGTCGGGTGCGGTGATGATGATGGTGATCCTTGGCGGCATGGGTACGCTGACCGGCCCGATTCTCGGCGCCGCGGTGTGGATGCTGCTTGAGTTGTGGTTCCAGGGCCTGACCAAGCACTGGCACCTGCTGATGGGCGGCTTCATCGTGCTCACCTCGCTGTTGCTGCTCAATGGTCTGATCGGGCTGTTCAGCGATCTCGTGCGTCGCATGGCCAAGCGCAATGGCTGAACCGGTGCTGCGTACCGAGGCGCTGACGCGCCACTTCGGCGGCTTGGCCGCGGTCGATGCGGTGAGCCTGGAAGTGGGCATGGACCAGTTGCACGCGGTCATCGGCCCCAACGGCGCCGGCAAGTCGACGCTCATCAACCTGCTCTCGGGCGACCTGCCACCCAGTTCCGGTCGCATGCTGCTGCGTGGCGACGACATCACCGGTCTGTCGGCACACCGCATTTCACAGCGCGGCGTCGGTCGCGGCTACCAGAAGACCAATATTTTTCTGCCGTTCACTGTGTTCGAGAACTGCCGGCTCGCCGCGCAGTCTCGCCTTGCCACCTCCATGCGCTTCCTGCGGCCAGCCCCGGCGTATCGCGAGGTCAATGCCGCGGCCGAGGCGGCACTGCGTGCCGCCGGCCTGGAAGCGCGCGCCGATGTGCAGGCCATCGCCCTGTCGCACGGCGAGCAGCGCCAGCTTGAAATCGCAATGACCCTGGCCACGCGTCCTGGCGTTCTGCTGCTCGACGAGCCGCTCGCCGGCATGGGGGCCGAGGAATCGGCGAGCATGGTCGCCTTGCTGCACCGCCTGCGCGAAGGGCATGCCATCCTGCTGATCGAGCACGACATGGACGCGGTGTTCGGCCTCGCCGATACGCTGACAGTGATGGTCAACGGCCGCGTGCTCGAATCGGGACCACCGGAGCGGATTCGCAGCAGTCCCGCGGTTCAGGAAGCCTACCTTGGCAGCGAGGAGCTGGTGCATGAATAGGCATCGGCTGGCAACGGCCGACCGGCATCGCGTCACGGTCGCAGGAAGCACCGAACCAGGCGATGCGCCTCCCTCGGAAGGAACGTCTCGCAGCGATTTGGGGGGGCTCCAATGAACGACGTGCTGCTGGAGGCACGCGGGCTGCACACCTATTACGGCGCCAGCCATATCCTGCATGGCGTCGACTTCAGCATTTCACGCGGCCAGACCGTGGGCCTGATGGGTCGAAATGGCATGGTCAAGAGCACGCTGCTCAAGAGCATGCTGGGCCTGGTGCCGCCGCGCCGCGGCGAAGTCAGCGTCAAGGGTCGTGCGGTGACCGGCATCGCGCCATACGCCATTGCCCGCATGGGCGTGGCTTATGTACCCGAGGGGCGCGGCATTTTTCCCAATCTTTCGGTGCGCGAAAACCTTTTGATGGCGGCGCGGCCGGGCACTGACGGCCGCGACGACTGGCCTTTCGAGCGCGTCATGGAAACCTTTCCGCGCCTCGCAGAACGCCTGACCCACGGCGGCGCGCAATTGTCCGGCGGCGAGCAGCAGATGCTGACGATCGGTCGCGCGCTGATGCCCCCCCCGACCTGCTGATCCTCGATGAAGCCACAGAGGGCCTCGCGCCGCTGATCGCGCGCGAGATCTGGGCCATCGTCAGGCGCATCAAGACCGCGGGTATTGCCACCATCATCGTCGACAAGAATTTCAACGCCGTTTCGGCCATATCGGACCGTGTCGTCATCCTGGTCAAGGGCGGCGTGGTGTTCGAGGGGCCTGCGGCGGAGATTCGTGCGCGTCCCGATCTGCACCGGCAATACCTCGGCGTCTAGCTGCGCCGCGGCGTTCTCTGGATCAGCCACGTCGTGGCTGTTCATCACCACATGCGCGAGACGCTGCGGTCGATCGCGCATGCTTCCGGCATCGGCGTGGTGCGCGTCTTCACACACCAATCGAATGATGCGCCCCTGCGGGTCCCTGAACACCAGCCCGAAACCGCCACCGGGTTCGTCGATCGCACCGGGCTCGCGCAGAATCACGCCGCCATGCGCCGGCATCGCTTGCGCCAGCAACGCGATCTCGCGTCTTGACGCCGCATTCAGGGTGACCGCCAGCAACTCGGATTGCTCGGTGCGCATAAGCGACAGCAGATGATGCGAAGGCCCGGTGCCGCGCAGGTAGACGCGATCGGTGGTGCGTGCAGCCACCGCAAGGTTCCAGGTGTCGGTGTAGAAGCGCTCGGCGGCATCGACATCGGGTACCCCGATCTCGACGCTGCGCAATGCGTTGACTAAGGCTTGGGCCACTGCAAAACTCCTGAAATCGGTTTGTTCGTTATCGCAATCAAGTCCGATCGAGCTTGACGGAAATTGCGAGTTCTTGCTTCGCAGTGAAGATCCGTGGATTGAATTCAGATTCCCGCCCGGTGCCGTGTGCGGTGCAACGCCACCGCGTTTGCGCTCAGACTCGACCGCACAAGCCACGGTCTGAAAGTACTGCCATGGCAAGTAGATCAAGGTGTTGTTGCTTCGCCCACATCGCGCAATATCGCGTCCACCAGTTCCTGGCGGATGTATATCCCGCTCTCCTGCAAGGCAGTCACATAGGGGCCGATAGGCCCGACCAATCCAGCGATCTTCGCCCTTCGCAAAATGCCGAGAGTGCCTATACGGGCAACACCAAACCGCTCCGCCACCCGGCGCGCCTGCGCGTCATCAAGCAACACGCTGCTGCCGGGATTGCCGAGTGCGAGCGCGATGGCTTCCGCCTCCCCGCGATCAACGAGGATTGCCAGCGACTGCAGAATCGCTGGGGTCGGTTCCTGGACTTCAAGCCATGTCAGCTTGCTCACGGCTTGCGCGCCCGGCAGTCCAGCGCCTTGAACAGTGACCTCATTCCAGACGGCGGGCGGAATCAATACCCGCCGATACAGCTTTGGCAGCAAGTCGAGTCGGCCGATGATCGCAAGAGAGATGAGTGGGCTACTGTCACCAACAATAGTCTGACTAATCATCCCGCAACTCGTCGGCGATCTGGTCATCGTCGAGGTTCATCACCGGCACCTTCATGCGGCCCAACTCAAACATGAAGCGCAGCTTTCCCATGCGGCAAAACTCTGCCGCCTTGCCCAGTGACAGCCGGCGCATCTCGAACAATTTGACAGCGAGCAAGAATGCCAGCTCTTCCTCCAACGCTTGTGGCCCCTTGCCGGAGGTGATCAAGAGGTCGTCCGGATACGGCAATGACAATGCATGCATGTTGTTTCTCCCGGGTCGCGTCGGGCAGCACCCGCGCTTACGGGGCTGGCGATTTGGATTAGCGGTTGTATGGATTTATGGTAGCACGCGCTCTTGTCCATGCAGGCGATTTTTGGGCAGAAGCCCGGCGCGGCCAGGCCCGTGACCGCGCTGTCGCTGCAACCTCTGCCAGTGCAGAAACATGTTCTGGCCCACGCTGCGACACCGCATCCTGAACTGCATGGTCCGTCGCGAGCACGACCCCAGCTATTCCGGCTCGATGCAGGCCGAGCGCATGGTACGTCGCGTGGCTTCGATATCGCGTACCAACAGGGCGCGAAATTCCGTCGGCGTGGTCGGGTGCGCAAATGCGCCATTGGCGGTGAGTGTGGCCGCAAGTGCCGGCACGCGCATCGCTGCCGCCAGCGCATCGCGAAACTTTCCGACCGTAATCGCCGGCATGCCGCATGGCGCGACAACGCCGATCCAGCAATTGAACTGAAACTCGGGTACCGCATCCGACAGGCTCGACATGCTGTCGAGCACACGCGCCTTGCGCGCCTTGCGCCCCGTGCCCGAGCGCTTTAGGCGCCCGGCTGCCACGAACGCCATCGCCGCCTAAGCCGATGTCAGCGTCCATTGGGTCGGGCCGGCGACCACCGACCCCACCAACCGGCCACTGCCGGTGTACGGCACGTGCGGCGATTCGACACGTGAATCAGCATGGGCCGGGCAAACCCACGCCGTAGAGTTGGGACGGCTCCACGATTGCCGGATAATAGACATCCGAATCCGCAGCGCCCCACGCCAGAAGACATGTCCAAGACTGCAAGCGCGAAAACTTCGCCGCCGCCGGAGGCGCAGACCGCTTCTTCATCTGCATCTGCGAATCAGGTGGTACTGCCGATCCTCTTCGCGCTCTCGTTCTGCCATCTGTTGAACGACCTGATGCAGTCGCTGATCCCGGCGCTGTATCCGATGCTGAAGGAACAGCTGCACCTGGACTTCACGCAGATCGGCATGATCACGCTGGCCTTCAATCTCACTGCCTCGATCCTGCAACCGGCGGTAGGCTTGTATACCGATCGTCGGCAACAGCCCTATTCGCTGGCCGTTGGCATGGCCTTGACCTTGGTCGGTCTCATCCTGCTGGCGATGGCGGGCAGCTTTGTCACCGTGGTGTTGGCGGCGGCGCTTATCGGCAGCGGATCGGCGGTGTTCCATCCGGAAGCATCGCGCGTGGCGCGCCTGGCCTCGGGCGGGCGCTACGGTGCCGCGCAATCGCTGTTCCAGGTCGGCGGCAACCTGGGCAGCGCCTTCGGGCCCCTGCTGGCCGCCTTCATCGTGCTGCCGCGCGGCCAGGGTGCCATTGCCTGGGTCTCGCTGGTGGCGCTGGCCGGCATGCTGGTGCTGGCGCGCGTCGGCATGTGGTACGCGCTGCATCTGCAGCCGGCACGCGCGGCTGCGCCCGCAGCCGCACCGCCGCCGCCACTGCGGACCGACGTAAAGGTTCTGTTTTGGGTACTGATGCTGCTGTTGCTGTCGAAAAACGTCTACAGCGCAAGCTTGTCCTCGTATTTCACCTTCTACCTGATCGAACGCTTTGATCTTTCGGTCCAGGCCTCGCAGGTGCAGCTTTTCATCTACATGGCGGCAATCGCCGTCGGCACCCTGGCGGGCGGCGCGCTGACCGATCGTGTCGGCCACTTGCCGATGATCTGGGTGTCGATTCTGGGTGCATTGCCGTTCACCCTCGCACTGCCGTATGCGAACCTGGCCTGGACGCCGGTTCTCACGATCATCATCGGCCTCCTGATGGCCGCGGCCTTCCCGGCGATCCTGGTGTATGCGCATGAACTGATGCCGGGGCGCGTGGGCATGGTGTCGGGCATGTTCTTCGGACTCTCGTTTGGCCTGGGAGGCCTCGGCGCGGCGCTGATGGGCGGCATCGCCGACGTGCGCGGCATCGCCTTTGTGTACCAGCTTTGTTCCTACCTGCCGGTCATCGGGCTGGTGGCCTGGTTCCTGCCGAACCGGCAGCGGGCGCGGGCGGCGCGCAAGGTTTGACGCCGCCTCGCAGTCTGCCCATACGCCGATGCGCATGCGCGCAAGTATCGGGCGCCAAGCGAGCGGGCGCTTTCAAGCACCCTCATTCGGGCTTCAGTTGGCGCCTGTGCGCCGCCCTTCCGCAGGCAAGCATGGCGCGAGTAATTGCGTCGATCGGCGTGGGAAAGACCTTCGGGCCGGCCGGCACACACGCAATCGGCGCCACGGGTTGACGGTGCGCCGACGGTGTACGTTTGGCGTGGCAACCGGTTGCGCAGAGAGGTCGGTTTACTCGAACAGATCGCCTACGAGAACTGAAAACTCAGGCAGGACAAACGACAAATCCAGCGTTTCAGTCTCGCCCAATACCCGTATGTCGCCTTTGCTCCGATTCAGAGTGACGCGCCGGCGCCGCGGGTCGACGACGACAACTGCCAGGGTTCCCGCATCCAGCCACTCAAACACCTTCTCCTCGACATCCGAAAAAGCGTCCGATGGCGATATCACCTCTATGGCAAGGTCTGGTGCGCCGGGGAAATAGCCGCGTATCGCACGCGCCGCATCCGCCCGTGCCGCCGTGATGAAGGCGACGTCCGGGGCACGCACGTATCGGGGTCGCGTTTGATGATGAAACCGGTGTCCGCCGTAAGGACCACCCCGAGCTTGCGCGGACGCACGTGTTGCATGATCCGCCACGACAGGTTCATCGTCACACGGCCATGTTCGTACCCTGCAGGTGCCATTCTGCGCAGCTCCCCTCGGACAAGCTCATGGCGCCACCCATCGGCTGGCATGGCCAGGAGCTGCTCGGCGGTCATGGTCGCGACAACAATAGTCATGGCAAAAAGTATGACCCCTGACGCTGCGACGAGTCCCTTTCCATCCTATGCCGCCCGGACGCTTGCAACGGGCGTTTGATACGCGGCCAGCAAGGTCGCCTGTTTCGCGCGCGCCGCTTCCAGATGGCGCTCCTTGACATGCCCATACCCGCGAATGTCCTCGGGAACCGAGGCGATCGCCACCGCAGTGTCGATGTTGCCTTTTGACAAGCTGCCGAGCAGCCCGGCAACCATCTCGCGATACTCGCCGATCAGCGCGCGCTCGGTGCGTCGCTCTTCTGTCTTGCCGAACACATCGAAGGCGGTGCCGCGCAGGCCCTTGAATTTCGCCAGCACACCGAAGGCCGTGATCATCCATGCACCGTACTGCCGCTTCACCAGTTCGCCCTGGGAATTGCGCCTGGCCAGAAGCGGCGGCGCCAGGTGAAACTTGACCTGATAGTCGCCTTCGAACTGGTTGCGGATCTTCTCCATGAAGGCAGGGTCGGTGTACAAGCGTGCGACCTCGTATTCGTCCTTGTAGGCCATCAGCTTGTAGTAATAGCGGGCCACCGCTTCGGCAAGCCGGGTACCGCCGACCTTGGCCGCCTCCGCCACGCGCACCTCCTCGACAAAATCGCTGTACTGCTTCGCATACGCGGCGTTCTGGTAAGCCGTGAGGAACTCGACGCGCCTGGCCACCAGTTCCTCCAGGTTGCGCGAAAACATCGCCATCGGTTTCAAGGCAGCCAGCGATACCACCTGCGCCGGCGTGGCGATGCGCTCGACGGATGCCGGATCGACCGCGGCATAACGGCCCCAGTCGAAGGCCTTCTTGTTGAAGTCGATTGCCACCCCGTTCAATTCGATCGCACGCATCAGGGCTGCTTCACCGACGGGAATGGCGCCCTTCTGGAACGCATAGCCCAGCATGAACATGTTGGTGGCGATCGCGTCACCCATCAGAGCGGTGGCCAGGCGGTTGGCCGCCACCAGCGAAACCGCTTCCTTGCCAGCGGCTTCGATCAGCGCCTGCTCCAGGGCCGCGGTCGGCATTTTCCAGTTCGGGTCCTTGACGAAGGCCGAGGTGGGCGACAGGGTGCTGTTGACCAGCACCCGGGTACGGCCCGCAGCCACGCGTGACATCACGTCGCGGCCCGCGGTGACCACCAGGTCGGCGCCCACCACCAGATCGGCGGCCGCGGTGCCCACGCGGGTGGCATGCAGGTCGTCAGGCGACGCCGCGATCTGCACGTGGCTGGTGACCTGCCCGCCCTTTTGCGCCAGGCCCGACATGTCGAGCACCTGCGCGCTCTTGCCCTCGATGTGCGCTGCCACCGCGACGATCTGGCCGATGGTGATCACACCGGTGCCGCCGATGCCGGTGACCAGGATGTTGAACGGTATCGCCACCGCCGGAATCGTGGGCAGCGGCAGCGCCGGCAGCGCGGTGGCGTCGGCCCCCGCCTTGGCGCTGGCGGTAAAGTTCGGCTTGGCCGGCTTCTTCAGCCCGCCGCCCTCAACGGTGACAAAGCTCGGGCAAAAGCCATTGACGCAGGAATAATCCTTGTTGCATGAACTCTGGTTGATCTTGCGCTTGCGCCCGAACTCGGTTTCCAGCGGCTCGACCGAGATACAGTTGGACTTGACCGAGCAGTCGCCGCAGCCTTCGCATACCGCGTCGTTGATGAAGGCGCGTTTGGCCGGGTCGGGGAATTCGCCGATCTTGCGGCGGCGGCGCTTTTCACTGGCGCAGGTCTGGTCGTAGATCACCGCTGAAATGCCGGGCATCTCGCGCAACTGCTTTTGTACCGCATCGAGTTCATCGCGATGATGCACCGTGGTGCCGGGCGCCCAGGCGGTGCCGGCCGGATACTTCTCGGGCTCGTCGGTGACCACCATGATCGGCGTCACGCCTTCGGCATGCAGTTGTTGCGAAATCAGCCAGGGGTTGAGCGGCCCGTCATGGCGTTGCCCGCCGGTCATCGCCACGGCGTCGTTGAACAGCACCTTGTAGGTGGCGTTGACCTTGGAGGAGACAGCCGCGCGAATCGCCAGCAGGCCGGAGTGAAAGTAGGTGCCGTCGCCGATATTGATGAAGACATGCTTTTCGTCGGTGAAGTGCGCGGCGCCGGCCCAGGTGACGCCTTCGGCGCCCATGTGGGTGAAGGTCGAGGTCTCGCGGTCCATCCACTGCGCCATGTAGTGGCAACCGATGCCTGCCAGTGCACGCGAACCCTCGGGCACCTTGGTCGAGGTGTTGTGCGGGCAGCCCGAGCAGAAATACGGCGTGCGCACCGCGATCGGCAGCGTTTTCGCGACCGCGCCTTCGCGGGCATCGAGAAACGCGATGCGCGCCTCAAGTTGCGCCCGCAGTTCGGCACCGGCCAGCGGCAGCAGGCGCTGCACCACCACGCGCGCGATCATCGATGGTGTCAGTTCGCCGTGCAGCGGCAGCAGCGCAGCGCCCTTGTCATCGACCTTTCCGGTCACGCGCGGCGCGCCGGGCGTGCCGTAGAGGATTTCCTTGATCTGCGATTCGATCAGCGGGCGCTTTTCTTCGACCGCGAGAATCTCGGACAGGCCGGCGGCGAAATCACGCACGCCGGACTCCTCGAGCGGCCAGGTGAGCGCGATCTTGTACAGGCGCAAGCCCAGGTCGGCAGCGGCCTTGGCATCGATGCCCAAGTCGGCCAGCGCCTGGCGCAAATCCGCATAGGCCTTGCCGGCCGAAACCAGACCCAGCGTCGGCTTGACGCCGGCGCCTTCACGCCACAGCACCTTGTTCAAGCCATTGGCACGCACGTAGGCCTTGACCGCCGGCAGCTTGTAGTTGAGCAGGCGCGCTTCTTCACCCAGAAAATCGGTGATGTTGAAACGAATCGACAGGCCATCCGGCGGCAGCACGAAGTCCGTCGGAATCACTGGCGTCACGCGCGCGGTCGACAAGTCGACGGTGGCGCCCGATTCAACAATGTCGGTCACGCATTTCATGCCGATCCACAGCGACGCGTAACGCGACAGCGCAAAGCCGTGCACGCCGTAGTCGAGAATGTCCTGCACCGACGCGGGATAGAAGATCGGGGTCGAGACCGCCTGCAAAATCTGCTCGCTCTGGTGCGCGGTGGTCGACGACTTGGCGCCGTGATCGTCGCCGGCCAGGGCCAGCACGCCGCCCCAGGGCGAGGTGCCGGCCATGTTGGCATGCTTGAACACATCGCCGCAGCGATCCACGCCCGGACCCTTGCCGTACCAGATTCCGAACACGCCGTCGTATTTCGCACCTTGGAACATGTTGACCTGCTGCGTGCCCCAGATCGAGGTGGCGGCGAGATCCTCATTGACGCCAGGCTGGAACACCACATGGTGCTGCTGCAAATGCTTTTTCGCTTTCGCCAGCGACTGGTCATAGCCGCCCAGGGGCGAACCGCGATAGCCGGAAATGAAGCCGGCGGTGTTTTTGCCCGCAGCGAGATCGCGATTGCGCTGCAGCATCGGCAGGCGCACCAGCGCCTGCGTGCCGGTCATGAATGCGGTGCCGCTATCCTGCGTGTACTTGTCGTCGAGCGAAATGCTGGCCAGCAGTTTGGGATCAACAGGAGCGTTCATGACAATTTGTCCTTTTGCGATGCGTGAAGTCGGTGAGGCGCGCACGGGCTGGATTTCGAAGGTACGCGCGCTATGGCCCGAAGTATAGCTACCGGCATGAGGAATATTTTTTCTATTTGTGCTTGAAACCGCCTCGCTACGCTATTGTTTATCCTGTTTTTTGGCTTTTGTGGGTAAATTCATGTCGCCTGAAAAACTTGACCGCACCGATCTGAAAATTCTCGACGCCCTGCAGAAAAACGGCCGCCTGACCAACGCCGAGCTGGCGGAAAAAGTCGGACTGTCGCTCTCACCCTGCTGGCGGCGCCTGAAAAGACTGGAGGATGCCGGCATCATCGCGGGCTATCAGGCCATCATCAACCGCAAGGCGCTGGGACTGGGCGTGACCGCGTTTGTACGCATGGATATCGAACGCCATACGCCGGCGCAGGAACGCCGCTTCGAGGAGGCCATCGCCGACCTGCCCGAGATCGTGTCCTGCCACGTGATTTCCGGCGAGGGCGCGTTTTTGCTTACCGTGGTGTGCGAGTCGCTGGAGGCCTACTCCAGGTTCGCGCTTGATACGCTCATGGCCTTGCCAAACGTCAAGGACACGCAAACCAGCTTTTCACTCAAGGAAGTCAAGGCATCGTCCTGTTTACCGATCAAGTTGCCGCCGGCACGCTGACCGGGAACCCGCGCGCAAGGTCGGTAGTGGCGAGCGCGCGCAGCTTGCCGCTCTCCATGTGCGGCCTGGCCAAACTGTCAAACGCAGCGCGGTCAAACCTCCAGGATGATCTTGCCCAGGTGCGCGTTGGCGCGCATGTGCGCCTGCGCCGCCGCCGCCTGATCGAGCGGGTAGACCTTGTCGACCGGCATGCGGATACGCCTGGCCGTCACCTCGTCCCACAGGTCGGCGACCATGGCCGCGATCAGCGCCTGGATCTGCAGGACCGATCGGGTCCGGAAGGTGACACCGACAAGACTCAGGCGCTTGAGCGACAACTGGTCCATGTCGAGCGGCCCGTGGTAGCCCGCCATGCGCCCGACCGACACCAGGCGCCCGCCGTTGGCCAGGCACGCCATGTTGTCGGCCAGCGCCGGCCCGCCGATATGGTCGATCAGCACATCGACGCCGCGCCCGCCGGTCTCCTCTGCGATGCGCGGCGCAATGCCCGCGGCTGAGGCGGCGATGCCGACATCGAGCCCGAAGGCCTTGAGGGCATCGAGCTTGGAGGGCGTGCCGGAGGTACCGAAGGTGCGCGCGCCGCGCATTTTGGCAATCTGCAATACCGCGATGCCGACCGCGGTCGACGCCGCCTGCACCAGCACCGATTCGCCGCGCACATGCGCGCCTGCGGTCACCAGCGCGTTGTGCGCGGTCATCAGCGCCACCGGCAGGGCGGCGGCCTCGGTCCAGTCGAGGCCGGCGGGTACGGGCATCAGGATGCGATGGTCGGCACGCGCCACTTCGGCATAGGCTTGCGACGCCATGGCCATCACGCGATCGCCGATCTTGACCCCCGTGACTTCAGGTCCAACGAAGCTGACTTCGCCAGCGATTTCAAGACCCGCGACCGCAGCGGTCGGCGCACCGCCGACATTGCGCAGGTGCTGTGCGCGCAACAGCAGGTCGACGCGGTTCAGGCCCACCGCCTTGACCGCCACCAGCACATCCTGCGGCCCGGGCTGCGGCGCCGGCACGTCCTGGATTTCGAGCCGGTTGTGCGGCTCCCCGGTGATGATGACCGCGGCTTTCATGTCTTCCCCTCCTTCAGAACACTGCCGGCAGGCGGCGCCATACCAGCTTGTTGCGCCCCGGCTTGCCGTTGATCAGCATGTGCGGCGCGCGCAGGATGAGCCGGTCGTCGCCTTCGAAGGCATAGTGGCGCACGTTGAGCCGGCCTTCCCAATCGGGCAGCAGGCCGGCGATCACATGATGATTGACGATGTTGCGCGCTTCGTCGAGCTCGAACTTGCAGTAGTAGGCGACATAGCCGTCGAAGGCCGCGCGCACCTGCGCGTCGCTGCCGCTGTCTTTTTCCGCGGCCGAGTTGCGCGGAAACTTGGGCCGGCCGCGCGCCATCATCTGCCCGGCGAAGATGCCCTCGCGGGTGTAGATGATGAGCCCCTGCGCATCCTCGCCCAAGGGGTATTCACGGCTGCCGTCGTCATACTCGATGACGAACGATTCCAGTTCCCAGGAGCCAAACAGCTTTTGCAGGGTGCCCATGCCTACCGCCCCTTGATGCCGTAGCGCGCCGCCCAGCCCAGCGAATCAAGCGTATGCCCGGAAGGCTTGTACTCGCAGCCGATCCAGCGGTCCCAGCCCTTCTTCTCCAGCAGCCCGAGGAAGTAGTCGTTGTTGATTTCGCCGCTGCCCGGCTCGTTGCGCAACGGCGGGTCGCCGACCTGGATGTGGCCGATATGCGGCCAGGCCAGCTCCATCTTCTCGGCCACCGCGCCTTCCTCCATGTAGACGTGGAAGAAGTCGAAGCACAGCTTGACATTGGCGCGCCCGACTGCCTTGATGATGGCCAGGCCCTCGTCGATGCGCGTCATCAGGAAGCCGGCAAAGCGCTGGTGCGAGACAGGCTCGATGATGATGTCGATGCCGTGCGGCGCGGCCTGGTCGGCAGCGTACGCCAGGTTGGCGTGAAACACGTCGTAGGCCCGCGCGCGCTCCACTCCCGCCGGCACCAGCCCCGCGGTGGCATGCAGCAGGGGGCACTTGAGCGGCACCGCGTACTCGAGCGCCTTGTCAACGCTGGCGCGAAATTCCGCCTCGCGCCCCGGCAGGCAACCGATGCCGATCTCGCCCTTGGCCCAGTCCGAAGGTGTCAACACCTGCACCAACGCCAGGCCGTTGTCCTCGAGCAGCGCACGCGCCAGGGGTAGCGGATTCTCGTACGGAAAGGCGACCTCGACGCCCGTAAATCCGCAGCGCGCCGCCGCGGCATAGCGCTCGCGCATTGGCCACTCGTTGAACATCCAGCGCAGGTTGGCGTCGAACTTGAGCATGCCTCATTCCACCTTGATGTTGGCTTCGGTCACCACGCGCTTCCACTTGGCCGATTCATTGCGCATGAATTCCTGCGTCGCCTCCGGGTTGCGCCAGGCCGGGATGAAGCCCAGCTTGGAAAATGCCTCGCGTACCTCGACCGACTCTACCGCTTTCTTCACCTCACCGCTGAGGCGCTCGACGATCGGCCGCGGCGTGCCCTTCGGTGCCAGCATCACGCCCCAGGCGATGACCGAGAAGCCCGGCACCGTGTCGGACACCAGCGGCACGCCCGGCAGGTCGGGAATCAGGTCGGGGCTGGCCACCCCCAGCACCTTCAACTTGCCGGCCTTGATATGCTGAATCGTCGGCGGCAGGTTGTCGACCATCACCTGGATGCGCCCGGAGAGCAGGTCGGGCATCACCTGCGGCGACGAATACGGCACATGGACCATGTCGAACTTGCCGGTGAGCTTCAGCAATTCACCGGCCAGGTGCAGGTTGGAGCCCACGCCTGAGGAGCCGAACGACAACTTGCCGGGGTTGGCGCGCGCATAGTCGATGAACTCGCGGACATTGCCGGCCGGCACCGACGGGTGCACCACCAGCACGTTGTGCACGGTGGCCGCCAGCGAGATCGGCGCGAAATCCTCGATCGCGTTGTATTTCAGATCCTTGAGAACGTTGGGGCTGACCGCATGGGTGGATGAAGCGCCGAACAGCATGGTGTAGCCGTCGGCAACCGCGCGCGCTACCGCTTCACCGCCGACGTGCCCGGTGGCGCCGGGGCGGTTCTCGATGACGAACTGGGCGTTCATGTTCCTGGCCATGCGATCGGCCACCTGGCGGCCCAGCACATCGAGCGCGCCACCCGGCGGGAACGGCACCACCATGCGGATCGGTTTGTCCGGATAACTGCCCTGCGCCATTGCGAGCGACTGCAAGCCGCACAGCGCGCCCAGAGCAAGTGTTCTCACCAAGGTTTTCAACATGCTGGTCTCCCTGAAGTTCAAAACGCCGAATAACCACCATCGACCGGCACCAATGCACCGGTCATGAAACGCGCCTCGTCGGACAGCAGGAAGCGCACCACACCGGCGATATCGTCCGGCGTACCCCAGCGTTACATCGGCGTGCGCGCCAGGATCATGTCGCTGCGACCGGCGGCCTCGCGCACCGGCGCGGTCAGCGCAGTGTGGATCCAGCCGGGCGCAATGGCGTTGACCCGCACGCCCTCGTCGGCCCAGGCGATCGCCAGCGAACGCGTCAGTTGCGTGACGGCGCCCTTGGAGGCGCTGTAGCCCGGCGCGTTGCCGCTGCCGAAAATCGACAGGATCGAGGCGATGTTGACCACCGCTCCGCGCGCCGCCACCAGCGCCGGCTTGCAGGCCGCGCACATGCGCATGACACCGTTGAGATTGACGTCGGTCACCGCCAGGAACCCTTCCTCCGCGTGTTCCGCGGGCGAGCCCAGCGCCATGCCGGCGTTGTTCACCAGGGCATCCAGCCGCGTCAACCCGCTGCCCAGCGCCTTGACCGCGGCACTGTCGCGCACGTCGAGAAGCACGGCACGAAAATCCGCGTGCACGGCAGCCGCCACACCGGCCTGCATCTCGGCGGTAGTCAGCGCGGTGGCGGTGACCGTGTAGCCGTTGGCCAGCAGGGTGTGCGCCACCGCCAGGCCGATGCCGGTACAGCCGCCAGTGACCAGCGCAGTGCGCCCGCTCATCGCACGAAGCTCCGGATGTAATCGGCGCCCAGGCCGGCTTTGCGATAGTGGGCGTCGCACAGCTCGATCTTGGTGAAGGCATTCTCGTAAGCGCAGGGCTTGCCGTCATCGCCGATCTTGGTCAGGCCGCCGTGCACCACAAAGTAGGTGATCATCTCGCTGGTTTCGCTGGCCTCATCCACCACCAGGGTATGCACCTCGCCCGGTGGTTCATAGACGAACATGCCGGCCCGCGCCACCCAGTCGTGCTCCAGGTAGCGCCACGAGCCCTTGATCACGTAGCCGTAAACGGGGGCGTTGTGGATGTGCTTCCCCAGGTTGCCGCCGCGCCGCACGCGCAACAGGTTGGCCACCACGCCGGTGACGGTATCGAGCAGCAGCGGGCGAAACCAGATCTGCTCGCCCTGCGGCACCCAGACGCGTTCGTCGTCCGGTTCGGCCTGCTCGACGATCTCCTTGACCATCCAGGGAGAGGATTGAAAACCGGGGGCATTGGTCATTCAGCGATCTCCACCACTACCGTACCATTCTTGTCGCCGCGCTCCACCGCTTCGTGCGCGGCTGCAGTCTGGTCCAGCGCATGGCGCGAGGCGATGCGATGCACGCCACCACCGGGCGCCTCGGCCAGCCAGCGCCCGATATCGTTCTGGGCCTGCTGACGCAGCACGAGTGCCGACATGCCCAACTGCAGGAAATGCACGGTGGCGGCCTTGAACATGAATTTGAGCACCGGCACCACCGGCTCCTTCACCGCCATCGATGAATACATCGCCACTACCCCGCCCACCTTGAGCACCTCCAGATTGGTATCCAGATTGGCGCCGAAATCGACCTCGACCACCCGCTCGACCCCGCCCCCGCCGGTCTCCTGCATCACCCGCGCCGCCACATTCTCGGCGCGGTAGTCAAGCACCACGTCGGCGCCGCCCGCGCGCGCTTCGATGGCCTTGGCAGGCGAACTCACGGTGGCGATCACCCGCGCGCCGCCCCACTTGGCCAGCTGGATCGCGTAATGCCCGACCGCCCCGGCGCCGCCGGTGACAAGCACGGTCTGCCCGGCCACCGGGCCGTCGCGAAAAACCGCCTGGTGCGCGGTCATGCACGGAATGCCCAGGCAGGCACCGGTGGCGAAGTCGATATGGTCGGGCAAGGGCGCGATCAAACGGGCGTCCAGCGCGATGTATTGCGCGGCGGTACCGAAGGCGCGGCCGCGTTGGCCATTGTGCAGCCAGATGCGCCGCCCGACCCAGGCCGCATCGACGCCCTTGCCGACCGACTCGACCGTGCCGGCCCCGTCGCTGTTGGGTATCACGCGCGCGAACTCCATGCCGCGGCCAAAGCGGCCGGCGCGCCGGTTGCAGTCGGCCGGATTGACCCCGGAAGACCGCAAGCGCACCAGCACCTCGCCGTCTTGCGGCACCGGTGTGGGGAGGTCGCCGATCTTCAGCACCTGGCGGGCTTCGCCCACCTCGTCGTACCACACTGCGCGCATTGCAATGCCTCCTATACCGCGGTGTAGCCGCCGTCCATCAGCAGCGACTGCCCTGTCGTGAACGACGCCGCGCCGGAGCACAGCCAGACGATGCCCGCGGCGATCTCGTCGGCCGTGCCCATGCGCCCCATCGGGTGCGCCGCCAGCAGGCGCTGCAGCACATCCGGGCCGCGCGCGGCGAAACCCCTGGTCAGGTCGGTATCGACCGCGCCAGGACACATGGCGTTGACCCGGATGCCCAGTTTCGCATGGGTCAAGGCGGCCGAGCGCGTCAGGCCGAGAATCGCGTGCTTGGAAAGGGTGTAGAGCGGGCTGGGCGAGGCCGCGTGCGCCACCGCCGAAGCCAGGTTGACGATCGCGCCGCAGCCCTGGGGCCGCATGCGGCGGAACTCCTCGCGCGTGCACTGCCAGGTACCGCGCACGTTGACGCCCACCACGCGGTCGAAATTGGCGATGGTCTGATCGCCGAAAGCGCTCGCCGCCGGCTCGCCGATGCCCGCATTGTTCACCGCACAGTCGACGCCGCCGAACTCGGCGTCGATGGCGGCGAACCAGCCGGCAACCTGATCCGGCAGCGCGATGTCGACGATCTGCGTGGCAACCGCGGCAGCCCCGGCCGCCAGAGCCGCCTTGCGCGCTTGCGCCAGACCATCGGCATCGATATCCGACAATGCCAGCCGTGCACCACGCCGCGCGAAGGCAAGCGCGGTGGCGTGCCCGATGCCGTGCGCGGCGCCGGTGACGCTGACGACCTTGCCGGCGAATTCGTCGATCACGGTGGGCGGCGCGGTCACGAGGTCATGTGCAGGCCGCCGTTGAGCGACAGCGTCTGCCCGGTCAGGTAGCCGTTGCACACCGCTGACAGGGTCAGCGCGGCGCACTCATCGACCCGCCCGAAGCGCTTGACCGGAATTCGCTCGGGACCGGCGGTGGTTCGCGTCACCGCACCGCCGGTGTCCTGCGCGATCAGGGCCGGCGCGATGGCGTTGACGGTGATCCCCTCGGCAGCCAGCGCCTGCGCATAGCCGTGCATCAGGCCGATCATGCCGGCCTTGGAAGCCGCGTAATGCACGCCGACGCGGCCGCCGGTTTGCGCCGCCGCCGACGACATCATGACGATGCGCCCGAACCGTGCCGCGCGCATTGCCGGCAGCGCCGCCTGCGTGACCAGGAACGCCGACTTCAGGTTGACCGCAATGTGCGTATCGAAATCCGCTGCGCTGACATCGGCCACGGCGCGCACGCCCATGATGCCCGCATTGTTGATGAGGATCAGCGGTGGCCCGAGCTCGCGCACGACGGCATCCATGAGTGTGGCGACCGCGGCTGACTGCGAAACATCGGCGCACACCGCGCAGGCGCGCCTGCCGCGGGCCCGCACGCCGGCCGCAACCTCGTCAGCCGCAGCGGCATCGCGCACGTAGTTGACGGCGACATCGGCGCCGGCGTCGGCCAGCGCCAGTGCGATGCCGCGCCCGAGTCCGCGGCCCGCGCCGGTGACCAGCGCAACCCGCCCTTCGAGGGGCAGCGCCATCATTCGCCGCGA
Organism: Burkholderiales bacterium; assembly: GCA_040382235.1. Lineage (GTDB taxonomy): Bacteria > Pseudomonadota > Gammaproteobacteria > Burkholderiales > JAEUOS01 > JAEUOS01. The sequence goes on along the minus strand of JBEIFV010000004.1, from coordinate 21,662 downwards.
ATATTGTTGGCCTGCGCCAGCTCGCGCCAGCGTGCCAGTTCGCGCCTGAGCACGTCCGCGAGTTGCTCCGGCGTCGAACCGATGCCGTCGAACGCCAGTTCGCGCAGCTTGGCGGAGAACTCGGGCTTCCTGAGCGCAGCCAGCGCCGCCGCGTTGAGCTTCTGCACGATATCGCGCGCCGTGCCGGCCGGCGCCAGCACGCACTGCCAGCCGTCGGCGTCGAAGCCGGGCAGGGTTTCAGCGATCGGCGCCACACCGGGCAGGGCTGCGACGCGTCGCGTGCCCGAATGGCCCAGGGCCTTGAGCTTGCCGCCCTTGATTTGCGCCGCGGCGGAGAACGAAGTCGCGAAGAGCGCCTCGACCTGGCCTGCCAGCATGTCGGTGATGGCCGGCGCCTCCCCTTTGTAGGGTACGTGCACCAGATCGATCTTCGCCATCGCCTTGAGCATCTCCATCACCAGGTGCGCGCCGCTGCCGACGCCGGTCGATCCATAGTTGATGCGCCCGGGCCGTTCGCGCGCACGAGCGATGAATTCGCCCATGCTGGCGGCGGGAAACTGCACCGGCACCAGCAGCACGTAGGTGCCGTAAGTGGTTTGCGCGACCGGCTCGAAATCCTTGAGGACATCGAACGGCACCCGGGCCTGCACCGCCGGGTTCTGGGTGATGATGACCGAGGTGTTGAGGATGGTGTAGCCGTCGGGCGCCGCGCGCGCGACGATTTCGGCGCCGATGTTGGCACCGGCGCCTGGCTTGTTGTCGACCACCACCGGCTGGCCTAGCTCGCTGCCCATGTGGCGCGCAAGGTCGCGCGCGATCAGGTCGACGGTGCCGCCGGCCGGGAACGGCACCACCATGCGGATCGGCCGCGACGGATAGGGCTGCGCCAGCGCCTGGGTGGCCGCCAGCATGGCCGCAGCGGCAACCAACCACGATCTGCGGAAAAGGCGCATGTCGATCTTGCTCCCGGCTTGGTGGGTGGATGCGGTACCGCGGCCGTGCGACGCCTTATTGGGCGCCGAACGTGTAGCCGAGCTTCTGCACGAAGCTGTCGCGTACCGCCGGCCCGAAGCGATCGGCGATGGCGTCGCCGGTTGCGCGCGTGTAATGGATGTCGCCGAAACTTGCGCGTTCCCCGGCCGTGATCACCAGCAGATAGGCGGTCTCCCGGGTGACGTTCCTGAACTGGCGCCACAGGCCCGGCGGCATCGGCACCAGATCGAAAGGGTCGAGATGGGTCACGACCTCGCCTTCCGGGGTCTTGCCCATGCGCAATTCGAAGCGCCCTTTCAGGCACATGAAGGTCTCGCCGGTGCGCTGGTGGATATGCATCAAGGGGCCGTTGCCCGGCGGGCATTCGCAGATGTTGACGGTCACCCCTTCGGGGCCGGCCACCCCGGGGCGCGCGTTGACGCCTTCCATGCCGGGTGGCGCCATCATGAGGAAGATGTCCTTCGCCGCGACCATTTCGTAGGCAGCGGTGGGAATCCCGGTGCGCGCCTCGAAACCCTTTTTCTTCGAGACCTGGTTGCAAAAACGCGCGATCAGCTTCTCGGCGTCGGCGCTGGTGAACACGGCGGCGGGTTCGGACACGGCTTGCTCCTCGCAGGGCTTGGATTTGCGGCCGTCGTTGCGGGCGGACGGCCAGCGGGTGTCGAACATTACGGCGCGCGCGGTTATGATGGAAGTGCATTGTTGTCATGAAAATCATTCGGGCCATGCATTTCGAAAAGTTCGATCTCAATCTGCTCGCGGTGCTCGAAGCGGTGGTCGAGGAACGGCACGTGACGCGCGCGGCCGCCCGCCTGCACCTGAGCCAGCCCGCGGTGAGCCATGCGCTGGCGCGCCTGCGCGACGCGGTGGGCGACCCGCTGGTGATGCGCGGCGCCGGCGGCATGACGCCCACACCCTATGCATTGCGCCTGCTGGAACCGGTCAAGGAAGCGCTGTCGAAGCTGCGCGAAGGCCTGGCGTTGCAGCAGCATTTCGACCCGGGGCGCCTGGGCGACACCTTTCTTCTGGGTGTGACCGACTATGTCGAGCTGCTGCTACTGCCGCGCCTGGCCGAGGAAGTGCGCAAGCAGGCGCCCAACGTGCGCATCCTGACCCATGCCATCACCCAGGAAGGACTGGCGGCCGATCTCGCGACCGGCCGCATCGACGTGGCGATCGGTTTCATGCAGCGAGCACCGCGCGGCATGCATGCGCAGCGCCTTTTCGAGGAGCGTTACGTCTGCATCGCGCGCGGCGATTGGCGCGGCCGACTCACCCTGAAGCGCTACCTGGCCGCGCGCCATCTGCAGGTATCCCCGTCCGGCGTGCTGACGGGCCCGGCCGACGAGGCGCTCGCCAAACTGGGGGAGAAGCGCCGCGTCGTATTCGCCACGCCGCATTTCCTGTCCGGCGCCGGCATCGTCGCGCGCACCGATCTCTTGATGACCACCGGCAGCCGCATCGCCGAGTACTTCGCACGGGAGTCGCCCCTGGCGATCTTGAAGCCGCCGTTTACGATGCCGGCCATCGAGATGCAGATGGTGTGGCACGACCGGACCGAAGCGGATCCGGCGCAAAAGTGGCTACGCAGCCTGCTGGCCGCTGCGGCGGAAGAAACTTGACAGGTGGCGGTCACGCGGCGTGCAAGGCTCGAACACCGGCTATCTGATTTGTGCCATCGCATTGCGTCTCACTCTGCCGGTATTTTCAGTTGACCGCGATTTCGGGCGCTATGCCGGCATTCTTGGCGTGCGGCTGCATACCGTTGCGGTGTAGTGCCAACTGTTGTCGGACGACAACAAGCGCACTCACCAGGAACGCCTTTAGTATTCGCCGCCTCTGCGCAATTTGTATATCAGTTCGTTGCTGACCGTGCGCCCCTCCTTGGGAAACGGCCGAAAGCCGTACATCGCTTTCGGCTCGTCTGTCGTCACCGTTGAAGCGCCTGTCAGTCCCTTGCGCGCAAGCTCGGAAACGATCTGCCCGGCTGTCTTCTTCTCACGCCGTGCAAGGTCTTTGGCCGCGATCAGCGCGTCTTCTTCGATGTTCAAGGTGGTACGCATTTCATGACGCTACCGCATCAAACATCAGATGTCAAAAGCATCCATCGGCCTCGCGTCGGTCAAAGGTCAGTCCACTGCCGCCGACTCGATGCGCGGCAATTGATACACCTCGACCGCAGGCGCCGGCCCGGTCCAGCGCGTCACTTGCACCAGCACCGACAACGCGCTCGGCCCCTGCGTCAGCGACGAGGTGCCGACATCGAGCGACAGCACGTTGGGGTTGCCGCCGCGCTCCAGGCCATCGGGTGCGGGATCAAACCAGGCGCCGGTCGCCATCACGACGACTCCAGGCATAAGACCCGCATCGAGAGCAACTCCGGCCAGGCAGGCGCCACGATGGTTGAAGACACGCACCAGATCGCCGTTGGTCGCCCCCCTCGCGGCTGCGTCCTGGGGACTGATCGAGATGCGCTCACGCCCGGCAACTTTGCCGGCCTGCGACACCGGGCCGGGGTCCATCTGGCTGTGCAAGCGATCCGGCGGCTGGATGGTGATCAGGTGCAAGGGAAACTGCTTGACGGCGGCGGCACCCAGCCATTCGGCAGGCGGCAGCCACGCCGGGTGCGCCGGACAATCCGCATAGCCAAAGCCGCCGATGGCTTGCGACACGAGTTCGATCCTGCCCGACGGCGTGCGCAAGGGGTGCACCAGCGGATCGGCACGAAACGCATCGAACATCACGTAATCGCGCGCCGGCGGCGGCAGTTCGACCCAGCCGCAGGCAAGGAACTCCTCGTAACCCGGCAAGCTCACCCCGCCGTCCGCGGCACCGCCGCACACCCGGCGCCACAGTTCGCGCAGCCACATTTCCGTATCTCGACCTTCGGTGAAGGCGAGATCGAGTAAGCGAGCGCCTGCCTGGCTCGCGCAGTCGCTCGCCGCAAGGACCGTTGTGTGGTGGAAGAGCAGGATAACCGCACGCCTGGATCCACCGGTGCCGCAACAACACTTCAGGCAAGCAACGCCACCGGCGGCGCAAGCGCGAGACTTTTTGCCCGCTTCGCCAGTCGTTGGTCGAACGTCGCAAATCCGGAAGCACGCGAACTGCGTGCCAGGTGCAGCGCATCGGCGAAATCAAGGCCCCGGTCGAACGCATCAAGCGCCACCAGGACCGTGTCGCGATCTTCGAGCGTGACGTGCTCGATGCTCGCCAGCGCCCGCAATACGCGCGAAATCTCCCTCGTTGGCAGTTCATAGAACCCGCGCATGACCCACTCCAGCTCCAGCAGCACGGTCACCGAAACGAATGAACGTTCGGAGAGCGCAGCAACGGCGGCAGGCCTCTGTTTGGCGGCCTGCGCGTCGTCGGCGTCATCGACAAAGAACCGCGCCAGCACGTTCGTATCCAGGGCCCTCATGGCCTGCCTCGCCGCGGGCGGGTCAGCAGTGACGCCGGGTCGAAGTCCTGCAGGCGACGCGGGACGCCGCGCGCCGGCGCCTTGACCAGCCCCGCCATCGCGGTCAGGTCGGCCGTCGCGACCGACCGCACGACGCGCAGCTTCAGCCCGTCCGATTCTTCGAGCACTTCGAGCCTGGCACCTGCGCCCATACCAAGCCGGCGGCGCAGCGCGGCGGGCAACACAATCTGGCCTTTCGAGGAGACTAGCAGCGTCGACATAGAGTGGTTTCCGGAGTGCGTGAATGGCTTTGATCTTAACTTGGCTTACTATGTAAGTCAACCGCAAGAAAACCCGGTGCCAGTAGCAAACGAGTTGCCCGGGGCAGTAGCACGTAATCTGTCCGGTTTTGAGGTGGGACATGGAAAGCCCCCTGAGCCGAACACCTTGCGCGCCTGAAAGTGCCTGGCCTGTTTCCGGGCAGCGCCTACGTGGAAGCGGGCGGGCTGATGGCATATGGCGCCTCCTTCACGGATAGCTTTCGGCGCGCCGCCGCTCACGTCGACAAGATTTTCAAAGGCGCGAAACCAGGCGACCTGCTAATCGAGCAGCCGGTCAAGTTCGACCTGGTTGTGAACATGAAGACTGCCCGGGCGCTCGGGCTCAAGTTCCCGGAAGCGTTCATGCTGAGCGTGACTCGCGAGATCGAGTGAGCGAGCGCCTGCCTGGCTCGCCTAGGCGGATTCGGTCGTGCCTCGGGCTCGCGCAGCCGTACGATGTGGTGGCGGGGCAGTTGCGGCAACCATCACAGCGTTCAACCGCGCCGCGCCTGCAACAATTCGTATACATCGTCGCGTGAACTGACGGCGAGAATCGTCACGAGCCGGGACTTTTCATCGACGTGATACGCCAGACGAAATTGTGGCGTTGTGATTTTGATCTTGAAACAGTCGGGCACGCCATGCAGCGCATCCTTGGCGACGCGCGGATTTTGTAGTAGCTCTTTCGCCAGCTTTCGTTTGAAGCGGCGCTTTACGGATTCATCAAGCCGCGCCCACTCGGCTTCGGCGAGTAAGTGGATCGCGAGCTCATAGGTCATCCAGCGTGATTTTGCGTGCGCGCTTGACTGACGCCACGCGCGCCGCTGCCTTTGATGTGATCAGGCGATCAGCAGCCTGATCGAGCAACGCGTCCATCAGGCGTGTGGACAAGATGTAACCAGCAGGCCGATTGTGATTGAGCACGACGACGGCCATTTCGTCCGCCTGCTTAAACGCACGGGCGGGCGATTCGCGAAGGTCCGAAATGCCGATGCTGCGGGTAGAAAGCAGGGTATCCATCGCCCTATTGTAGCGAAATAACTACGAAATTTCGTCTATTTTCTGCTCTGCCCTCGTACTGTGAATTGTTAAGGATGGGAAAACCAACAGGCTTAGTGGAGATAGAGCCGACATCCGCCTGCGCAATGGCCCGGCTCCCTGCGCCCAACTGGACCCGCCGCGCCCCAGTCAACCTGTGCCTCCGATTGTGGGTATGCGCAAGCCCTACTCGATCACCTTGTCCGCGCGCACAAGAAAGCCTTCCGGCACCGTCAGGCCGATTGCCTTGGCCGTCTTCAGATTGACGACCATCTCGAAACGTCTCGGTTGCTGCACCGGCAAGTCAGCCGGCTTCGCGCCCTTCAGTATCTTGTCTATGTAGAAGGCGATGTTTCGAAACCGCTCTGCCTGATTTGACGCGTAATCCAGCAGTCCGCCATTGTCGGTAAATCCACTCAAAGGTGAGGCCGACGCCAGGCGATATTTGATTGCCAGATCGGCCGCGCGCTTCAGCGGAAGGCTGGGCTGCACGATGACGGCACCTGCCTTGGCCTTGGTCATTTCCTCAAACACCGCCTCCAGCCCCTCCTCGCCACGAACCTGGATGATCATCAAGTCGATGCCCAAATGCCGGCCCGCGAGCTCAACGCGTTCGACGAACACCTTGGAGAATGGATCGGCGGAATTCGCCAGTACGCCCACGCGCTTGGTCGCGGGCAACATGTCGCGCAGAAGTTCGAGCGTCTTGGCGGCCAGGTCACTGGTTGCACCCGACAGGCCGGTAATGTTGCCACCCGGGCGCGCCAGGCTGGCAATCAGACCTGAGGCCACCGGATCGGCGACCCCGGCCATGATGATCGGAATGGCTCTGGTCGCCTGTTTTGCGGCCTGTGCAGCGGGTGTCTGAACCGCAAGGATGGCGTCCACCTTGAGGCCAACCAGTTCGGCGGCGAGAGCGGGAAGCCGGTCCAGCGCAGCCTCGATCCAGCGAGGTTCAAGCGCGATATTCTTGCCTTCGACATAGCCCAGCGCACGCAGTTCCGCCTGCAAGGCGGCGAGAAAACCCGCGTTACTGGCGGCCGAGCCGGGGCCCAGTATTCCGATGCGTGCAGGCTTCGCGCCCTGCGTCTGGGCGACAACTGCCAGCGGTATGGTGAGCACAACCGCACCCATTGCAACAATCAGTCTGCGACGCTCTTTCATTAACCCGCCCCCTCTGCAGGCACACATTATGGCAGCCACACGGCTCGGGACCACTGACATGGCAGTTCTCGCTGGTCGCCAAAGCATCGCACGATGTCGTAAGCTTTGACGATGGCTAGAATAATCTCCACGACCACCTCCTCCGATAGCGGCGCTGCGCCCGGCCCGAAACGCCGCGCGGCCGAAATCATCGACGCCGCCGCCGCCGTGTTTGCCGAAAAGAGCTACCACGGCGCCTCTACCCAGGATATTGCCAAACGCCTGGGCATGCGGCAGGCCAGCCTCTACTACTACCTGCATTCAAAGGAAGATGGCCTTGCACAGGTGTGCAAACTGGGCGTCGAAGGGTTTCTGGAATTCGCGCAGGGAATCGCGGCGCGTCGCCAAACCGCCGGCCTGCGGGTCGCCGCCATCGTCAGCCGCCATCTCGGGTCGAACGATGTGCGCCCGAACTACACCAAGGTGTTCCTGACCGAACGCCAGCATTTGCCGGCGGCCAGCCGCAAGGCCATCGGGCGCAGCGCGCGCGCCTACGAGAAAGTCATCGAGCGGGTGATACGCGAAGGCGTGGCGGCTGGCGAGTTTGCGGCAGGCACCAACCCGCGCCTGGCCACGCTGGCGCTGTTGGGCATGTGCAATGAAGCGACCAAATGGATCAAGACACGGCGCGGCGCCAGTGTAGCGAGCACCACGGAGTCTTTCTGCGGCCTGCTCCTGCGGGGATTGGAAACGCGAGGGCCGGCGGCGAAGTCGCCGCGGAGCGCCGCCGCGGGCGGCCGCCAGCGCGCGCCGCAACACACGAGCCGGCCTGGGTAGCGAAGCCGGTACAATCCAAATTCAATAGAGCTATAGACAAACACGCCAGCGCATGCACAGTACCGAAAGGCTGCGTCAAAGTACCGCACCGCGACTGCTGTGCGAGCGCGCACGGGCCGAGCCGGCGCGCATTGCGCTGCGCGCCAAGCGCCTGGGATTGTATGAAGAGCGCAGCTGGCGGGCGCTGGCACTGGCCACAGCGCGGCTGGCGGAAGGTTTCGCCGCGCAGGGCGTCGTGAAGGGTGACCGCGTCGCCATCATGGGCGACGCCTGCGAACAATGGCTGGTGTGCGACCTTGCGGCGCAGGCATTGGGCGCCATCACCTACGGCATTTACCCGACCGCTTCGGTAGCGGAACTCGAACACCAGATGCGCGACGGTGGCGCCAAGCTGTTCGTGGCTGAAAACCAGGAGTACGTCGACAAGGTATTGCCGCTGGCGCCGCAACTGGACGCACTTGCGGCGATCGTGGTCATCGATCCGACCGCGATGTTCGCCTATGACGATGCGCGCCTCGTGCTCTACGACACGCTGATGGCCAACACGCTTGAAGATGCGGAACTGCTCGCCCGCCTCGAACAGCGGGTCGACCGCATCGGGCCGGATGATCCGGCCTTCATCGTCTACACCTCGGGCACCACCGGCGCGCCCAAAGGGGCGCTGGTCTCGCACGGACGACATCTCGCCGGCGCCGCCAACATGGTGCTGCACTACCCGCTGCTTGACCAAGCCGGATTGCGCACCGTGGTGTTCCTGCCGCTCTGCCATGTGCTCGGTCGTGACCTTGCGATCACGCTTCCGCTGATCGCCGGCGTGGTGCCGCATTTCGGCGAGAGCGTCGCCGATCTCGCCACCACGCTGCATGAAGTGGCGCCGGATTTCCTGGTGCTGGTGCCGCGCTATCTGCAGAAATTCGCGGCCCAGGTGTTGATCGGCATTGCCAATACCTCGCCCACCAAGCGCGCAGTGCATGAAGCGGCCATGCGCATCGGCCGCAAGCATGCGCGCGCCCGCTGGGAGGACGGGCCGGTTTCCTCGCCACTGTATGCGGCGTGCCGGCTGGTGTCGTTCAAGCCGATGCTGGCCAAGCTGGGTTTCGACCGCCTGCGCCTGGTGATTGCCGGCGGCGCGGCGCTGTCGCCGGAAACCGCGGCGTTCTGGCAGATTCTTGGTGTCAACGTATGCGAGGTCTACGGCCAGACCGAAGAAGCAGGCGCCATCATCTCGGGCCAGCGCGGACCGTTTCCGCGGCCCGGCAACGTCGGCACCCTGGCCGACGGCTGGGAAATCAGGCTCGATGCCGACAATGGCGAGATCCTGCTCAAGGGCGGGCATGTGTTCGACGGCTACTGGAATCAGCCGGAAGCGAGCGCCGCCGCGTGGCGCGAGGGTTGGTTGGCCACCGGCGATGTGGGCGCCTGGGATGACAGCCAGCCCGGTCATTTGAAGCTGGTCGATCGCGCGCGTGACTTCATCGTCACCGCCGGCGGCAAGACCATTTCCCCCTCGTACATCGAGAACATCCTGCGCGGCAGCGCGTACGTGGGCGAGGCCATGGTCGTCGGGCATGCGCGCAAGTACCTGACCGCATTGATCGAAATCGATGCCGATACCGTGGCCGACTGGGCGCGTGCCCATGCCGTTTCCTACACCGGCTTTACCAGCCTGACCGCGGAACCGCGGGTACACGCCCTGATCGCCGGCGAAATCGAACGCGCCAATGCCCTGCTTGCGCGGGTCGAGCAGATCAAACGTTTTCGCATCCTGCCCAAGCAGCTTGACCCGGAGGAAGAGGGCGAACCGGTCACGCCGACGCGCAAATTGAAACGCGCGCTGATGATCCAGCGCTTCGAAGCACTGGTCGAATCGATGTACGAAGACGACGAAGAACGTGCGCTGGCCCAAGCCGCCGGGGCCAGCCTGATTGCCTGAAACCTCACCCCAAATGGAGAACAAGCATGCAACGTATATTGCGTAAACCGCCTCCCATGAAGTCCCTGGCGAAAGTGGCCCTTGCCGCATCCGCTCTATGTGTCCCGCTGGCGGCGGCAGCCCAGGATGCCTACGTCGTTGGCGTCTCCGCAGCGATGACCGGTTCGGCCGCCGCGACCTACGCGCCGGTGATCGAGGCGATGCGCGCTTATGTCGACCACATCAACGGCAAAGGCGGCGTCAACGGCAGGCAGGTCCGGCTGGTCATCAGCGACAACCAGGGCGAGGCTTCCAAGGCGGCGGCGGACGCCAAGAAACTGCTCACGCAGGACAAGGTGGTGATGCTGATCAATTCGAGCCTGTCGTCGACCTATGCACCGATGGTGGCCGAGGCCAAGCGCGCCAACGTGCCGGTGTTTTATGCCGGCGCGGTATGCCCGAAGGAAACCTACCCGCCGGCCGATCCGCTGCAATTCTGCTCGACCGCCTTTGGTGCGCAGTACGACAGCCAGATGGCGCTGGCCGCAGTGAAGGAACTGGCGAAGGAACCGGTCAGGATCGGCTTTTCGGCGATGGCGATTCCGCTATCGCGTGGCGAGATCGACTATGCCGAGGGACTCTCCAAGACCATGGGCATGACGCCGGTCGACAAGCAGATCGTGCCGCCGCCCACGCCTGACTACACGCCGTTTGCCACCAAGCTCAAGGAAGCCAACCCGAACTGGGTCTATTCCTGGGCGCCGTGGGTGACACAGGTACGTACTTTCGAATCCCTGCGCCGCCTGGGCTGGAATGGCCGCTACATCGCCTACGCCCATCTCAACGCCGAAGACGAGCTTGCGCGCCTGAAGGACAATGAACTGTATGTATTCGGCACCAACGCCTTTTTTCAGGACAACCTGCCGATCCAGGCGGAGTTGCGCGCCGTGATGCACCGCGCCAATCTCAACTATCCGATCACGCAGTTGTCGGAAGGCTATATCGCCGGGCTGGTGCTGGAGGCGGCGCTCAAGGGCGCAGGCTGGCCGACCAGCGCCGCCAAGGTGCAGGCGTCGATGAGCAATCTCAAGGTCGATACCAAGGGCCTGCGCGGCGGGCCGATCGAATGGACCCGCGACAACCACTTTCGCACCCGCCAGCACTACCGCGTCTACAAGTGGGACACCGCCAAAGGTGCGATCACGCGCGTCAAGGACTGGACCGCGATCGAGGTGAAGTAAGGCCACCGAGGCGCGGGCGCGGCGCCGGTTCAGCCGCCGCCGCCGTGACGCTCGCCCGCTTGCCGGCCTTTGCCGTCTCTCCGCGCACCCCCATCTCCCCTCACCGCCCCTCACCGCGCACCTGAACCATGCAGCTGGCCGTCAACATTCTTGTCCTCGCCTCGATCTATGCACTGATCAGTTGCGGCTATGTGCTGATCTATCGGGTCAGCCGGGTGCTGTCGCTGGCACACGGTGAGCTGATGATGCTGGGCGCCTACGGGCTGGTCACCACCGCCTCCCTGTTTGCCGCGCAGCCCGCAATCGCCCTGCTCGCCGCGGCACTGCTCGCCGCAGCCACCGGTGCCCTGGTCTATTGGGCGCTGATGCGGCGCATGACCGGCGAGGCCGTTCTGGCCGCGGTACTGGCCACCATCGCGCTGGGCATACTGTTGCGCGGGGCGATGGTGCTGATATGGTCGGCGCAGGTGCAACACCCGGCCCGCCTGCTCGGCTTCGAAAATCCGGTGGTCATCTTGCCGGGTGGCGCACGCCTTTCCACCATCAGCGTGTTGCTGGTGCTCATGAACTTGGCGGTCTATCTCTCGTTGTGGGTCTTCCTGACGCGCAGTCGCTACGGCATCGCCATGCGCGCGGCCGGGCAAAACCCGCGCCTGGCGGCGCAGCGCGGCATCAATCTGCATGCCGTCTATGCCCTGGCCTGGGGGATCGCCGTATTCACCGGCGGCCTCACCGGCATCCTGATCGCTTGCGATTCCGGACTCGATGCCACCATGGCCACCATCGGCCTCAAGGCCTTTCCGGCGGCCTTAGTCGGCGGGCTCGATAGCCTGGTCGGTGCGCTGTGCGGCGCCTTGATCGTCGCCGCCGCCGAGGTGCTGCTGATTCACTATGTCGATCCGCTGCTGTCGGACGTGGTGCCGTTTCTGGTGCTGACGGCGATGCTGATCGTGCGGCCCTGGGGCCTGTTCGGCTCGCGTGAAGAACTGGACCGCGTCTAGGGTCTGTCCACACAAAATGCCCCACGCCAGCGGCTATTTCCGCACCCGCTACAGCCAGGACACGCGGCTCATCGACACGCGCTTCCAGCGCGTCGCATGCGTGCTGTTTGGCTGCGCCCTGCTGGCCCTGCCGTGGGTCGCCAATGCCTTCGTCCTCGACCTGGCCAACCAGACCTTGCTGGCGGTGATCGGCGCGGTGGCCCTGATGTTGCTCACCGGATTTGCCGGCCAGATTTCCCTCGGGCACGCCGGTCTGATGGCAGCCGGCGCGTTTTGCACCGGTATCCTGGTGAAGGAAATCGATGCGTCGATCTGGCTGACCTTGCCGGCCTCCGCGGCCACCGGGGCCTTGCTCGGGATCATCTTTGGCTTGCCTTCGCTGCGGCTGCGCGGCCTGTATCTCGCGGTCAGCACGCTGGCGCTGCATTTCATCGTGATCTACCTCGGGCATGAGTACGAAACCCGGCGCGGCTTCTCCACCGGCATCGTGATTGATCCGCCGCGCCTGTTCGGCTGGGAACTGGCCGATGGCCGCGCCTGGTACGTGGTGTTCCTGATCGCTGCTGCCGGCACCATCCTGATTGCCCTCAACTGGCTGCGCGCACGCACCGGTCGCGCCTGGCGAGCGCTGCACGGGCGGGAAGCGGTGGCCGAGGCGCTCGGCATCGACGTGCCGCGCTACAAGCTCCTGGCCTTCGTGGCGAGTTCGACCATCACCGCGATGCTCGGTTGCCTGTTCGCCTATTACCGCGGCTTCGTGTCGGGCGAGGCGTTTTCATTGTTCCTGTCGATCCAGTATGTGGCGATGGTGATCATCGGCGGCATGGGCTCGATCGCCGGCGCGGTGATGGGCGCGGTGTTCGTGACCCTATTTCCCTACGGCATCGAATGGCTGGTCGGCCTGGTCAGTGCCGCGCTGCCGCAAATGCGCGGCCTGCAAAACGCGGTATTCGCCATCAACTATGCGGCCTTCGGGCTGGTGATGATCCTGTTCCTGGTGTTCGAGCCACAGGGCCTGGCCGGCATCTGGCGGCGAGTGCAAGCCTATTTCCTGATGTGGCCCTTCAAGCAGAAGCCCTTGACTGGAGGCGGCAATTGACGGCCCCGGCGGGTGCGGGCGGCGCCATTCCACTGCTTGAAGTCGATGCGATCGAAGTAGCCTACCACCGCGTGATGACCGCCGTACAGGGTGTCTCGCTCAAGGTCGGCGCCGGGCAATTGGTGGCCTTGATGGGCACCAATGGCGCCGGCAAGACCACGGTGCTGCGCGCCATCTCCGGATTCCTGGGTCTCGATGATGCCCGCGTCACGGCCGGCGCGATCCGCTTCATGGGCAAGCCGATCGAGAATTTCGCGCCGCATCGCGTCACCTCACTGGGCATCGCGCTGGTACCGGAACGCGACAAGGTTTTCGACAACCTGACGGTGGCCGAGAACCTCGCGGCGGCGACCACGCCGCGCGGCGCGCGTCGCAGCGCCTTGCTGGAAATGGTGCACGCACAGTTCCCGCGGCTGGCGCAGCTGGCACGGCGCGAAGCCGGTTACCTTTCGGGTGGTGAACGGCAGATGCTGGCGATCGGCAGCGCCCTGATGTGTGCGCCCAAACTGTTGCTGGTCGATGAACTCTCGCAGGGGCTGGCGCCGCTGATCGTCCAGGAGTTGATGCAGAAGCTCGCGGCATTGCGTAAGGAGCTGGGGCTCACCATCCTGCTGGTCGAGCAGAACGCCGGCGTGGCGCTGGCCGCGGCCGACTACGGCTACGTGATCGAGAATGGGCGCATCGTGCATGACGGCGATGCCGCCAAGCTGGGCGCACATCAGGATATTCGCGAGTTCTATCTGGGCCAGGGCGGCGCTGCGCGCAAGAGCTATCGCGATGTGAAGCAGTACAAGCGCAGCCGGCGGTGGTATGGATAAGGTGCTGCGAGTCGATTCGCTAGCGCTCGCCTTCGGCGGGCTCACGGTGTTTCACGATGTCAGCTTCGAGGTGCATCCCGGCGAACTGGTGGCGTTGATCGGGCCGAACGGAGCCGGCAAGACCAGCGTGCTCAATTGCGTCAACGGCATTTACCGGCCTGGCCGGGGCGAAGTACGATTCGGCGGCGCACGGCTCGATGGCCTGCGCCCGTCGCGCATCGCCGCCATGGGCGTGGCCCGCACATTCCAGCATGCGGAAGTGTTTGCGCACATGAGCGTGGTGGACAACCTGCTGGTCGCGCGCCACCTTGGCATCAGGACCTCGATGCTGGGCGAGGCACTGTTCTCCGGCAAGACCCGCAACGCGGAGGCCGTCCATCGCCGCGCCGTCGAGGAGGTGATCGAGTTTGTCGAGCTGGAACACTACCGGCATGAGCAGGTCGGCAATCTCTCGTTCGGCTTGCAAAAGGTGATCGGCTTTGCGCGCGCACTGGCGATGAACCCGGCGCTGATGCTGCTCGACGAGCCTTCCGCAGGTCTCAACCGCGAGGAAAAGGAGGATCTGGCGCGCTTCATCCTGCGCGTCAAGCATGAGAAAGGCCCGGCCATGCTGTGGGTCGAGCACGACATGCAGATGGTGGCCGACCTGGCCGATCGCATCGTGGTGCTCAACTACGGCGCGCTGCTCACGCAGGGCGATCCGGCGACCGTACTGGGCGATCCGCGCGTGATCGAGGCTTACCTCGGCACGCCCGCTTCCGCGCTCGCGCCCGGCTGAGCGACGGGATCGCTCATTCTCCCCCGTGAAGGACGGCACGCGGTGCCAGCAGGGCAGCGCTCCGGGTGATCAGGCGCTGCCCCACACCTGTTGCGCAGTGCTGGTCAAGAGCTTCAGCTTGGCAATCTCGTCTTCCAGCGTGACGTCGTTGCCGCCCACCGTGCTGGCAAAGCCGCATTGCGGGCAGATGCCCAGTTGCGACAGGTCGATGTGCTTGCTTGCCAGATCGATGCGTCGGCGCAGCAAATCCACCGGTTCAAGGGCTGCCGATTTGGTGGTGATCAAGCCCAGGGACACCGATTTGTTCTTCGGCACATGGCGCAACGGCGCAAAGTCGCCGGCACGGTCGGTGTCGTACTCCAGCAGAAAGACGTCGATGTCGAGATCATTGAACATGCGCTCGGCAACCGCGTCATAACCGCCCTCGGACAGATACTTGCCCTTGAAATTGCCGCGGCACAGATGCATCGCCGTGGTCATGCCGGGCGGCCGTCCCTTCACCGATTCGTTGGTCACCGCGATGTAGTCGGTCACCAGTTCCTGCCAGTCATAACCCTGGGCCTTGACCGCATCGCGCACCTTCGGATCGCACAGCATGACCAGCGGCACCTCGTCGATCTGGATGTGGCGGCAGCCGAGCGCACCCAGGGCCGCGATTTCTTCGCGGAAAATGCGCGCCAGGTCGGCAAGATAGGCCTTGTAGTCGGGATAGGCGGCAGCGGCGATACAGTCGCGCCCGCCGTAGAAATGCAGGGTGGATGGCGACGGCATGGTCACCTTGCCGTGCAGGCGGGTGTGCTTTGCGATGAAGGCGTATTCGTCGGTGGAGATGCCCTGGGTGCGCCGCAAGGGCGCGCGCACATCGGCGGCAGTGAAATCCGATTCGTGGCCGTGGTCGTCGTGAAACTTGAAGGCCGCTGTGCGAATGCCGAAGCCCTCCACCTTGGCTACCCAATGCCCCCAGTACGAACCGCGGCGGAACTCGCCGTCATTCGCGACCTTCAAGCCGACGTCCTCCTGCAGCTTCAGTACCTCGAGGATGGCGGCGTCCTGGATGATGGCGAATTCGCTGTCCGTGATCTGCTTCCGGGCGTGCGACTTGAACGCATTGCGCAATGCCTCGGGGCGCAGCAGGCTGCCTACATGGTCGGCGCGAAACGGCGGGGTGGCGGACATGGCCTGTTGTCTCCTGGGTTGATGGTCGGCGCAATTCTATAACGCTATTGAATTACACCGGATTCGGGGCAGCATTCCGCAGCGCCCTTCCCCGCCATCGGCTGTCCGGCGACAACGCAGGATGCGGTCTTGTCACGGCAGGGGCGCATGCATGGAAACGGGACTGATCCTGACGGCCAGCGAGGGGCTGTGGATCGCCCCCCGAAACTCGCGATTCGGGTGGGTAATGCCGCATTGCGGTCATCGAGTCCGCCGCTTCCAGTTTCCAGCCAGGAGATCCGCCATGTCCAAGCTGCGCATCGAAGGTTCCTTCGTCGCCTCCGTCACCCCGTTCAACGCCAATGGCGAAATCGATTTCGGCGCCTTTCGCGAGCTGATCGATTTTCAACGTCGCAACGGCACCGTCGCCATGCTGTTCATGGGTTCGACCGGTGAACCTTCGCTCCTCACGCCTGAGGAAAAGAAGCGCCTGGTGGTGGAAACGGCGAAGATGAAGCCGGCCGGCATGCACTTTTTCTATGGCTGCACCGGCAACACACTGGAACAGGTGGTCGACAACATCAACTGGGCGAAAGCCAATGGCGGCGACGGCGCCATCATCGCCGCGTCGCCCTACCTGTGCGGGCTGGAAGACGACATCGAGGCCTTCTTCCTCGAAATCACCGACGCTACCGACTTAGCCCTGGGCATCTACAACAATCCGCCGCGCATCAAGACCGATCTGCATTGGGACCACCTTCTGCGCATCTTCAAGCATCCCAATTACGTGATCCACAAGGAGTCGACCACCCGCGTGGGCCAGGTGGCGCAGGTCCTGGCGGCGCGCCCGGATGTGACGGTGATGTGCTGCGATTCGCCCAGCCTGGGGCTGGTGGTGCCGACCATGTCGCTGGGCGGGCATGGCACGGCCAACATGGGCGGCAACATCATGCCGGCCGAAATGGCGACCATTTCCACGCCGTGGAAGGGCGGCGCCGAAGCGCAAGCCTTCAAGGAAACCTACCTGCGCATGCTGCCGCTGCTCCACTTCAATTACTCGGTGATCAACCCGGTGGCGATCAAGAGCCTGATGCGCGCGGTCGGCCTGCCGGTGGGTGCGCTGCGCAAGCCGCTGAAAAACTTCGAAGGCGAGGCGCTGGCGCGCGGTATTCGCATCGTGCGCGAACTTGGCCAGGACAAGCAATATGGCTGGTCGATCGAGCCTAGGCTGGCACGCGCCGCCTGACCAACCACGATGCAAAGCCCGCAAGGCCGCCCACCTGGGCGGCCTTTTTTGACCCCGGAGTCCGCATGAACCTTTTGCTGAAAACTTTCCTCTGCGCTGTCGCATTGACGCTTGCCGCCACTGCCGGCGCCCAGACTTACCCCACCAAACCGGTGCGTGTGATCGTGCCCTACCCGCCCGGCGGCACGGTGGATGTGGTGGCGCGCGTGCTGGCGCAACGCCTGTCGGAACAGATGGGCCAGCAGTTCGTGGTCGACAACCGCGCCGGCGCCAACGGCACGGTCGGCAGCGACCTGGTGGCCAAGGCCTCGCCGGACGGCTACACGCTCCTGGTGCAGGCCTCGATTTTCGTCGCCAACCCGCTGTTCCTGCCCAACGTGCCCTACGACGTGCAAAGGGATTTCACGCCCATCTCCAACCTGGGCGCGGTGCCTCTGCTGGTGACCGCGCATCCGGCCGTGCCGGCGGCGAACCTGCGCGAATTCATCGCTTTGGTCAAAGCCGACATCAAGAAATACAGCTTCGCCACCTCCGGCCTAGGCTCGGCCGGCCATTTGTCGGAAGAACTCATCAAGCGCCAGGCCGGTCTGCCCGACCTGCTGATCGTGCCCTACAAAGGTGCCGGGCCGGCACTGACCGATCTGCTGGGCGGCCAGGCGAGTGCGATGATCGATCCACTGCCATCCTCCTAACCCTTGGTCAAGCGCGGCAAGTTGAGGCCGCTGGCGGTCAGCGGCAGCAAGCGCGTGCCCTTCATGCCGACTGTGCCGACAGTGGCCGAATCCGGGCTGGCCGGCTTCGAGATGGTTTCCTGGTATGGCCTGTGGGGTCCGGCCGGTCTGCCGAAAGACATTGCCGCCCGCCTTACCAGCGAATCAGCGCGCGCGGTGCGTTCACCGCAGGCCGCCGAACGCCTGGGCGAACAGGGCTTCGAAGCCTCGGGCGCCGGGCCGGAGCAATTCGCGCCCTATATCCGTGACGAAATCGCGCGCTACGCGAAGATCATCAAGGATGCCAATATCAAGGTTGAATAGATCGCTATGCGCACCGTATAACGCGGTTGGCGTATGCTGAAGCCACCGTTTACGAACCATCATTCGCCATGTCCGCCGTTCTCACCACACAACTCACCTACGATGGCTATCTGGCGTGGGAAGCCAGCCAGCCTGGCAAGCATGAGTTTTTCACCGGTCAGGTGTTCGCAATGGTCGGCCCGCAGCGCGTACATGGCGAGATCGTGCGCAACCTGACGGTAGCCCTGCAAACGCATCTGCGGGACACCGCGTGCCGGTCCTACAGCACCGGCATGAAGCTGCGCGTTGTCGCTGCAGACGCGGTGTTCACCCCGGACCTGTTCGTCACCTGCGACCCGCGCGACCTGGCGACCGAACTGGTGTTCGAGCATCCGACCCTGGTCGTCGAAGTCTTGTCGGAATCAACCGCTGCCTATGATCGAGGGTTGAAGTTCGCGGCTTATCGTCAGTTGCATACGCTTGTCGAGTATGTGTTGATCGCACCCGAGCGCAAGAGTGTCGAGGTATTCCGCCGCAACCCGGAACACCTGTTTGTTCTGCATGATTTCACCGGCCTTGCGATGGTGGAATTTCAGAGCATCGTCGCCAGCGTTCCGCTGTCGACGATCTTCGAGAACGTCTGACACAAGGCGGGCCATAGAGTGCGGCGCCGCCGGTTTCTTGCATTCGTAGCCGCAGGCGCTGCAAGTCCTGTGTTGGCGCAAACGCCACCGACCGCGGCAAGCGCCGCGCGCATGGTTTCGTCAGCCGCCGCCTTTGTTGCCGCGCTCAGGGAAAACAATCGTCGCAGGGCACTTCTTGCATTCGACGCGCCGGAGCGTACGCGCTGGCGCTATACGCCCGGATCGCGCGCTGGCCTCACCCTGGGTGAAATGAATCCCGCCGAGCGCGCCGCGGTCAAGGCACTGCTTGCCGCCGCCCTCTCGCGTGCCGGTCAGGAGAAGGTCACCAACATCATCGAACTCGAACTGGTGTTGCGCGAAATGCAGGGCGACTTCCGCGACCCCGACCGCTACACCGTCGCCATTTTCGGCAAGCCGGGCGCCGCACTGTGGGGCTGGCGCTTCGAAGGGCATCACCTGTCGCTCAATTTCACGCTTGCCGGTGAGCGCGTGGCGCTGGACGCACCGAGCTTTTTCGGTGCCAATCCCGCAGAGGTGGGCAGTGGTCCGAAACGCGGCCTGCGTGCCCTGCGCGAAGAGGCCGATCGCGCCTGGGCTTTGCTGGGCGCACTCGATGAAGCGCAGCGCGCGCGCGCGGTGATCGATACGCGCAGCTATGGCGACATCGTCTCCGGCACCCCGGCCAGGCTGGATCCACTCAAGCCTGAAGGCCTGCGCGCCAGCGAAATGAACGACGCCCAGCGCACACTGCTGCAGGCGCTGATCAACATCTACGCCGAGAGTTTCGCCGACGACCTGCGCGATGCGCGGCTGGCGCGGGTGCGTGCCGGTGCCGCCGACACCCTCTATTTCGCCTGGGCCGGCGCCACCGTGCGCGGCGGGCGGTTCTACTACCGCATTCAGGGCGCACAATTCCTGATCGAATTCGATGCCTCGCAAGACGGCGGCAATCATATCCACACGGTTTGGCGCGATTTCCGCCAGGACTTCGGCGCCAGGCTCGCCGCGGGCAGCGCTGGTGGCTTCGGCCGCGACTTGCTGCGTGACCACCATGCGGCTTTCGCAGGCGCGGCTCGGCCGCTTGGGCACCGACACTAAAGTCTGCTGCGGCAGATACCGAGCCCGCCAGTGAACGCTGTCATGCCCGCGCAGGCGAGTATCCAGCTCGCAGCGCCCGCGGTAGTCGCACCGGCAGAACGGATGTCAGCGGCTGCCTGAAGCGGGCATACCCGGCCGCACGTTCGCGGTCCCCTCGGTTGTCTTTCTTCGGATCTGCCGGCGCGTCGCCAGGCAATGACCTATAATTTCTATAGGTGACCACATGTCTGTTTTCAGACTCTCGACTAACCAACTCGAAGCGCGGATTCGCAAGACCGCGATTGACAACACGCTCGTGATTTTTACCGATCACGCCCGCACACAAATGCGCAAGCGCCACATTCCCGCCGACATCGTGCTTGAAGTCCTGCGCAAAGGCCGCATCAGGCGCGCGCCCGAGCCGAACCTGTCGAAAGGGTCGATCGAATGCCGGATGGAGCGTTTCGTCGCAGGTGCGCAAACCGGCGTCATCGCCGCGATCAGCGACGACCACCCAAATGTGATTGTTGTCACCGCAATGCTCATAGGAGCCTCATCATGATTCGTTACAACGATGCCGGCCTGCGCAATGTCTGGCTGGAAAATGGCTATCAGGAAAAGCGCACCGCTTATGGCAAAGGACTGGTGATCGATGATATCGAGGGGCTGGCACGTACTGTTTGCATGGCGCTGACCAAGAAACGTGGCCGGCTCACCGGCAGCGAGTTTCGCTATGTGCGGCTGGGCCTGCGTCTATCGCAAAAGAACCTCGCGCGCCTGCTTGGCAACAACGAGCAGACGGTTGCGCTCTGGGAAAAGCGCGGCAACGTGCCGGTGTGGGCCGACCGCAACCTGCGCATGCTGTGGATCGCCAAGGAAGACGGCAACGCCGGCATCGGCCGCGTGATGGAGCGGCTCAACACGGTGGAACGCCTGTTGAATGAGCAGATCATCGTCGAGGAAGGCCGACGTGGCTGGAAAAGCCGGGTTGAAGTGCCGACGACCTAGCATCCCTGTTGGAAACGCACAAGCTTCTCCTTAACGATCGTTCAGGAAATATCGATTGCCCGCGACGCGTGATCACGCTGTAATCGCGCTTCACACGCTAACCGCACCGCAGGCAGGCTAAAGGCCGAACTGGGCCTCTGCCCGCCGTGAATGATGTCAGCCACCTCGCAACCGCATATTCCGATCGCCCCGTCGCGTGTCGAAGATCCGCGCCTGATCACAGGCCACGGCCAGTACGTGCATGATGTTTGCTTCGAAGACATGCTGCATGCGGTATTCGTGCGCAGCCCGCACGCCCACGCACGCCTGCAGGAGGTCGACATTGGCGCCGCGCTGACGGCTCCCGATGTGCGCGCCGTGTTCGTCGCGGCCGATCTGGCCGGCGCCTGCGTCCCGCCGATCAACCCGATCGCGCCAGCACTCAATCCATGGCCGTGCCCGCTGCTGGCGGACGGCACGGTGCGCTCGGTCGGCCAACCGATCGCGCTTGTCGTCGCACTGTCGCGCGCTGCCGCGGAAGCGGCGGCCGAGTTGGTGGATATCGACTATGCCGAACTGCCGGCCTACGGCGACCTGCTTCCAGATGCCGCCACCGTGCTGCGCTTCGACCACAAGAGTGACTCCTTCGCTGATCCAGCCCACACCAGCATCCTGCGTGCCAATGCGCGGCATAGTCAGCCACGGCTGGTCGCGGCGCCAATGGAATCCCGCGCCGCCGTCGCCCGATGGGACGGCGCCGTGCTGACGGTCTGGCTGCCGAGCCAGTCGCCGGCGCGCGCGCGCGGCGACATCGCGCGCATGCGTGGCCTGGCCACGCAACAGATGCGCGTGATCGCGCCGGATGTCGGCGGCGCGTTCGGTGCCAGGGCCTCGGTCAACCCTGAAGACATGCTTCTCGCATTCGCCGCCCATCGCCTGGGCGGATCGGTCAAGTGGACG